>NZ_CAOKTW010000001.1:300000-570298 GCF_948472335.1 Streptococcus bouchesdurhonensis
CTGACCAATCTCCGTATGTGATTTCTCCTGTCGCTACATTAATCTTACCAGAACGAGTGAATTTAAGTGTTTTAACTTTCTTATCAGCTACACTTGTTAAATCAGATTCTGCGACTGGAGTACCGTCTTCATATACATACTTAATAGTACGTGTTACTTCTTCTTGTACTTTTACAGCGTTGATTAATGCTTCAGTCCATTTTGGTCCGTCTGGATTATTTGGATCGATTGGTGTTACACCTGGAGTTGGTTTTGGATTGTCATCACTTGATGGTTTTGTTGGATCAAATAATGGAACATCTACTACTTTAGCTTTGAATTTCACAACATATTCTTGATCAACTGCAGCATCTTTATCGAATTTATCAGTTGGTTTGAATCCATTATCAATAAGTTCGTAACCTTTCTTAACTAGCTCAGCAATTTTATCAGTTACTGACGTTGCTGTTGTAGCCGGATAAGCTGCTTCTGATTTACCAGTCACTGTGATTGGATCTGCAAGACCTGGAGTAATGACTTTATCTGTATTAGTAGGATCTACTTCTACAAATTTAACTACAGCTTTTTGGTCTACTGGAGAGTATTTAACAGTAACTAGCAGTTTATCTGGACTTGATTCTGGATCAATATCTGCTGTTGCTTCTACTAAGGCATTGTCAGGTAAATATCCTGGAACAGTAGGAGATGTTACATTATTAAATCTTCTATCACTATCTTCTTGAGATACTTCTGTTTCTGCTCCTGTTGTTGGAGAAATCTTCGATATTTTTCCTGCTGTAGCTTCCCATTTACCGTAACTAACCGCTGCTTTTGCTTCCGCTGTTGCGTTAGCTTCTTTCGCTTTATTTTCTACAAACTTAAATAATGTAGCTTTTGCATCTTCAGCTGCTTTAGAATTTTCTCCACTTGCTTTTACAACATCATTATATTTTTTATATTCTTCTGGATATAATTTTGATGTTGTTGCAAGATCAAGCTTACGAGTACGCGTAAATGTTAGAGTTTCTTTTACTCTATCCGCTTTGTCATTATCATTAACTTTTACAAACGCTTCTTTTCTATCAGCTGGAATTTCATCAGTTAGATTTTCGTTTGCTACATCTGCAACTGCTTTATCTGCATAAACATAGTCAATATAACGTGTTACTGTTCTCGTTTCGTTGTCTGAAGCTGAAAGTTCAGTTTTCTTATGACGTAGATATACGTTGAATGGTTGATCAACATCTTTATCATTATCAAATGTACGTCCATCTGCGATAGCTTTACCTTGAGCATCGTTTGTATAGTCATCTGTTACTAATTCATAACCAAGATCTTCATATTTCTTAATAGTTTCTGCTGTTAAGTAAGGAATCTTCGTATGAGATTTACCTTGAAGTTTCTCAACATTATAAGTTGTTTTTGCATCTGCACCTGTTGCTGGAGCCGCATTTGCTGTTTGTATTTCAAGAATACGAGCATCACCTGTTGCATCTAAGTCTATGTATGTTACATTCGCTTTTTGTTTGTCAGCTTTGTAAACAACATACATATCGAAGTCATCTTTGTCGTCTGAACGAACTTCAGATACTAGCGGCTCATATACTCCAACATCTTTTGTATTATCTGCTACTGGAGTATATAATCCTACAGGTTGTTTACCATTGTGGATGTGTCCCATCTTACCAGTATCATCCGGGTTTGTGAAGTTAGCTGTCACTACTTCGGCTGTATACCCTTTAACTGTAGGTGAGATAATTTCTTTAAATTTAGAATTTTCATCACTTGAAGCTGTCCATTTACCGATAATAATTGATCCTTGGTTGAACTGTGTTCCTGCTGGGATAGTATCTCCAACTTTATAGACATGACCTGTTGCATCTGTAACTTGGTTCGCAGTTGTGATTGCCTTATCAGTAGTTCCTGCTTCAGAGAAGATCTTGTATTCACGAGTATAGTCAATCGTTTGTGTACGAGTAACTGGTGTGTTATCGATTGCTACGATTGGATCGTTGTCTTTATAAGAATCTTGACTTGCTGGATTATCATCAGCATTTTCGTATACATAGTGAATGGTACGTGTAATAGATGCTTTTGACTGTGGTTTAACAATTGGAATATATTTCGCTTTACCATAGTCAGTTCCATATTTACTTGTTACAGGGTCTCCTGCTACTTTGTCATTATAGTCGATATCAGGTTGTTGTTTTACTACACCTGTACCTGTATCTACAAACTTAGGATGTGGAGTGAATGTAATTTCACCTGTGTCTTGGTTTAATGTATATGTTCCTTCATTTTCGATTACAATTTCAGTATCTGTTACTTTAGTATAGCTACGAGGTACTGTTGTAACTTCTCCTGTTTCAGGATCAATATGAACTGCATCTGGAAGTTTAGATCCCATTAAGTTCTCATACGTTGTTACTTCACGAGATCCTTTTGGAACAGTATCATTATTTGCATTATAAGTTGTACCATTTAATGTGATAGACTCACCTTTTGGAACAAGTTGATCTGCTGGAGTCTCTTTCCCTAAAACAGAGAATTTATCAGCTGTTACTTTTGGAATAGTCTCACCTTTTTGATATGTTTTCTTCCATGTAGTTATCTGAGCTCCTCCAGCTATCTTAAGTGGAGTAACAAGTTCATCACCTTTTTGAACTTTATCTCCTACCGGAATAACAACATTTGCTCCATTTCTTAAAACTGTTGTCGGCTCTGTAACTGTAGGTCCTGCACCTTCTAAAATTGCTCCTGCAGGTACTGAACCAGTACTATAACGAACATTACTTACAAGTACATCTCCTGTCCCATTAACTGTCACAGCTTCAGTTTCAGCGATTCTTGTATTCGCTGGGATTTTATCAGCTGGTTTGAATGTTGCTTTTTTTCCATTAGGTAGTGTTACTTCTGTTTCTTTATCAACTTTTGTATCTTCAGTATATACTTTCCCAGGAATTTCTTTTTGTATAGCTAATGTTGGTTTTTTAGTTTTGTCTAATATTACAAAATTCGCAGTATACTTAGTATCTTCAATTTTATCATTTGTTACTGTTTCAACTGTTGCATAAGCTGGAATGGTTGGATTTGATGATTGTGGTTTTCCTTGTACATCTTCTGTTATTGTATCTTCACCTACTGGACGAACGTCAATAACAGTTGGAATATAGCTAGTATCCATAGATTTATAGCCATTATTTCCATTATTTGTATTTTCTAATACTTTATCTTTCTCTGCTAGTGTAGTAGATGTCTTAGAAGTTTCAATAGTATCATTTGTCGCTTCCCAACCAGTTGAACTATTGTTATCATCCCATGCACGAACTGCGATACCTTTAGCTGTACCTACATAAGCATCTACAGGTTTGAAAGTTAATGTAGTTTCGTATAAACCATTACCTATAGAAACATTCTTACCATTACTTGCTGGGTTTACTTTATAAGTACCTACTTCATTTCCTGCAGAATCATATTCAGTATATGTGTCAAGTAAGTACTCTGTTTTGTTATTCAATGGATTTGTAATTTTTAGACCTTTACCGAGAACTTTATTGTTCTTATCTTTAACGGTTACATACTCTCCAGTGAATACTGTTGCACCATTACGTTCAACGAAAACTTTACCATTATCACCTTTACGATAGTTTGATGGTAATTCGCTATCTGTTGGTGTGTACGCTTCTTCTGACGCCACTTGTTTATCTGTTAAAACAATTTTCGGTGGTAAGCTTTCATTTTCAATCTGAGCCCATTGTTTATATTTGGAATCTTTGTTTTTACCACTAGCTGTAAACATCGCATTTGTTGGTAACTTAACAGTTTGTTCACGACCTTGGAAGTCACTGGTTTCATGTTTAGTGCCGCGTGGCATGTGAATCACATGTGTTTCAAAGTCTTCTACTTCCCCTGATGATGCTACACCTGTTGGTTCTAGAATTTCATCTTTAGTTAACGAAATACGTAAACGCACACCTAAGCTATCTGCTGAAGTATCTAATAATTGAGGTGTATTTTTAAATTTAATATTGTAAGTTCCGTTTTTGTTAACTTCTACAATTTCTGAAGATTCATTAAGATCGAATTTACCATTATTATTAAAATCTACCCAACCACGAACATAGGCTTTGTCATTATTGACACCAAGATTAGCACGAACTCCTTCAAGAACATATTCATTTCCTTGTGCTTGGCGGAGTTTATACTCAGTTGCCACCGCTGGATCAAGTAATTGACTTTCTCCTTCATCGCCAAGAGTACCTTCACCTAAAGCACCAGTTGTATGGTTATAGACACCACGAATCGGAAGTTTAGATACTGGATTCTCCATTTCAATAACATCACCTTGATTTAAAAGTACACGTGTGTTATCAGCTTTTTCAATTACAGCATTCCCATTTGGTAATAATAAGTATTTACCTGTTACACCTTTATCTGTAGTTACAATTGTTTTTCCTGATTCTAATGGTGTCTCTTTATATTTCTCTGATGTAATTAAGTCATCAAGTACCCATCCGCCTGAAGGATCTGTTTTTGTTGAACGGAAGTCTGGATCTCCTTTAACATTACCTAAGTATGGTTGAGTAGCAGTAACTTGTGTTTTCACACCATCTTTAACAACTTCTTTGTTGAAATCTCCGATGATATGTTGAGCTGAACCATAAGATTGTGGTGCATCTCCACCATCATAAATCATGAAACCAATAGTTCCTGCTTGCGCACCTGAAGAGTTTAAGTACATTGATAATGTCTTAACGTTTTGAGAAAGCGCTATTGGTAATGAGTTTTTAGAACCCATAGCTGTGTAGTTAGCTCCGAATGTATTCGTTCCATATGCAGAAGGGTTTCCATTTTCATCTACGTTAACCCAATCTTTTGGATTATATCCTGCTTCTGCAAGACGTCCATCAGCATTAACATCACTTTGTCTACTTGGGTAAACTCCTTGAGCAGTTTTTTCATCAATATCTTTTTGAAGGTTTAACGCCATGAATTGTTCCCATTTCGTTCCATCTGTCTCGAATTGAACAATTTCTGTACGCCCAGCTTCTTCAGCATCTGCAGCAATTACGTTAACATCTACTATACGACCATTATAAGTTGCAGAAAGCGCAAATGTCACCCCTACATTCGCTTCATCACGAGATGATGTGAAAGCAGTAAGCATTTCACTTCCATCTGGATTTGTTGTTGGAAGACCTGCTTTTCTTAAGTATGACCATTGAGTATCCTGAGCTGTTATAAGTACATCAGCTTTTCTTTCGTTACCAATCTTTTTATATAATGCTGCTGATCCTTTTGGTACAGCCTTACCATTCACATTAACATAAGTGAACCCAGTTTCTGACAATTTCGTTGCAGATAATTTTTGAGTATCAATAGCTTTATTATAAGCTTGTACCGCTGTTTGGTAAGCTGCTACTTTTTCATAGTAGGCATCTGTATTGGCAAATGTTTCTGTTGGATATTCTGGTAGTGTTAATGCTACACCATTTACTGAAACTGTTGGATTATTAGCCAACGTTTTTTTGTTTTTCGTAGCATTTTCTTTGAATCTTTTATCCTCAGCTTGTGCTTTCGCTAATTGTTTATCAGAACCCCAATCACCATAATCACGAACCGCATTCACTGGTCCTGCTGGTGTTTTATTTGGGTCAGCCTCTACATTTTTCGAACCTAATTTTATAACTGTAGCTGTTAAAGTATAGCCTTCAACCTTTGTTTTAACATTGAACTTCATACCTTCTTGTAAAGCTTCGTAAAGTTCATGATCGTTTTGAGCTCCACCCGTGTAGTATAAATGTTCAACATATTTCGCAGTTCCTGAATTTAAGAATTTATCATCAGTTGTTAAACCTTTTGAACCATCAGCATAGGTAACATCACGAACCATTGTGATTTTACCTTCAACTCTATCACCATTTGGATATGTGATAGTTTTAGTAATTGGTTGCGCTAATTTTCTTGCAGGCCCTACTACAGTACCATTAGAGTATGTAATTGATGCTGCTGCAAAGTCGAACCAGTTAATGTTATTTTTAAGTTGCTCTAAGTTTTTTGTACCTGCAGTACCAACAACAGTGTTTCCAGAAGGAATCTTTGTTTTAACACCATTTACAGTAACAGTTGCTTCACCTGCAGTTGCGTTTCCTTTTTGTACTACTTCAATCATAGAAGGATCCGTAATGCTAGGGTTGGCATTCATAATCTCACGCTTAATCGCTGCAACTTCTTCATCCGTTAACTCATTAATATTTTTTACAGGAGTCTTAGTTGTTGGAGCTACGATTGCTGTATTAGTAGTAGTTCCATCCGCCAACACTGCTTCAACCTTACCTACATGTCCTGCACGCTTCATCTCAGCATAGACTGCTTCGATGGCAGATGAGATACGTTGGAGTTGGGCATCCAATTCTTGCTTAGTGATTTCTCCAGCAGCAAGAGCTTTCTTAGAAGCTTCGATTTGAATTTTAGCTGAAGCAACTGCAGTTGCGATTGCTTCTTTTCCAGCTTTATCTTCTGCCTTTTTATCCGCAAAATTTGAGGCAGTTGTGTTCAATACTTCTGCTTCAGATGTCAACTGTTCAAGGACAGTTTTAGTAGCATCAATTGGGTTTTCTGCTTTCTTTTCATCTTTCTTATCAGCTTTATCATCAACTGTTTTCTCAGCTTTTTTGTCTGTTGAAGGAGCAGTTAGTGTTGCTTTTTCTTTGTCAGCTGCTTCTGTTTTTTCAGTTGTAGCTGTTTCAGCTGCTTTATCATCTTTCTTAGATGCTTCAGCAGCTAATTTTGCAACTTCCTCATCACTCAAGGTTGGCTTTTCTACTACAGCCGCTTTTGTCGTAGCAGAAAGAGCTGGTGTCGTCACATTTGCGACATTCTCACCTGTCTTATCATCTTTTGGAGCAGATGCAACAGCTTCTGTTTTATTTTCAGTAGCTGTTTCTTCTGCCTTGGCAGTCGTTTGGGCAGCACCCAAAATCAAGGCTGTCCCCAACAGCACACTCGCAGCACCAAAATGATACTTACGAATAGAGAAACGTTGGCTCAAGCCATACCAATCAAAAGACTTATTTTTTTGTCTTTTTGATTTATACATAATGTTCACTTCCTTATTTTTTTATGTAACTTCGAATTACAATTACATAGTATATATTTTATCACAAAAACGCTATCAGTTCAAGAAAGAAATAATTATATATATATATATATATTAATCGTTTTTTAATATTATTTATATTTATATACTATTTTGTTTTTGACTTTATCTTGGTATTTTTTTTGCTTTTTTGATATAATAAATTGAAGTATAATTTTACTGGAGGTTTTATGCGTTTTAATCGATTTAGCTATTTAGCGCTACCTAGAGATACAATTATCTTTGAATTAAAAAAGTATGGATTTGATTTACCAGTCAACATCACAAATAAAAAAATGCTTGAAGCGTTTCTCATTCGTTTCTTTTTTAATTTTAAAGATAGCACCTATCCTCTATCCAGTTTAGCAGTTGATAAAGAAACTGACTTACTGACATTTTTTCAATCAGATAAAGAGTTGACTGCAGATATTTTCTATACTGTAGCCTTTCAACTTTTAGGTTTTTCTTATTTGGTTGACTTTGAAGACAGTGATGTTTTTCGTAAAGAGTCTGGATTTCCTATTGTATATGGTGACTTGATTGAAAATCTCTATCAGTTACTCAATACTCGCACCAAAAAGGGGAACACTCTTATCGACCAACTTGTCAGTGATGGTCTTATTCCTGAGGATAATGACTATCACTACTTTAACGGCAAGAGTTTGGCTACCTTTTCTAGCCATGATGCCATTCGCGAAGTCGTTTACGTTGAGTCTCGTATCGATACTGACCAAAAAGGTCTACCAGACCTAGTCAAGGTCAGCATTATTCGTCCTCGTTATGATGGGCAAATCCCTGCTATCATGACTGCCAGTCCCTACCATCAGGGAACAAATGATAAAGCAAGCGATAAGGCTCTCTACAAGATGGAGGGTGAGCTTGAGGTCAAACCTGCTCAGAAAATTCAGCTTAAAGAATCTCAACTCAATCTCGTCCAAGCCCAAGGTCAAGCTGAGCTTGTATCAGAAGCCGAGGAAAAGCTAACGCACATCAACGCTAGCTATACTCTCAACGACTACTTCCTTCCACGAGGCTTTGCTAATCTCTATGTCTCTGGTGTTGGTACCAAAGACTCCACAGGTTTCATGACTAATGGAGACTACCAGCAAATCGAGGCTTATAAAAATGTCATCGATTGGCTTAATGGTCGTTGCCGTGCCTTTACTGACCACACGCGCCAGCGTCAAGTCAAGGCTGACTGGTCAAACGGAAAAGTAGCCACAACTGGACTTTCTTATCTAGGTACCATGTCCAATGGTCTTTCGACTACAGGTGTAGATGGTTTAGAGGTTATCATTGCCGAGGCTGGTATTTCTTCGTGGTACAACTACTACCGTGAAAACGGTCTAGTAACTAGCCCAGGTGGTTATCCAGGTGAGGACTTTGACTCCCTTGCTGAACTAACCTACTCTCGTAATCTCTTGGCTGGTGACTATATCCGTGGTAATGAGGCTCACCAAGCTGACTTAGAAAAAGTAAAAGAGCAGTTAGATCGCAAATCTGGTGACTACAATCAATTTTGGCATGATCGCAATTATCTGCTCAATGCCCATAAGGTAAAGGCAGAGGTTGTCTTTACTCATGGTTCACAGGATTGGAATGTCAAACCACTTCATGTTTACCAGATGTTTCACGCCCTTCCTGCTCATATAAACAAGCATCTCTTTTTCCATAATGGCGCCCATGTGTACATGAACAACTGGCAGTCCATTGACTTCCGTGAGTCCATGAACGTCTTATTGACAAAGAAATTACTGGGACAAGATACAGATTTCCAACTTCCTACTGTCATTTGGCAGGACAATACAGCCCCTCAGACTTGGCTATCACTTGATACCTTCGGTGGGCAAGAAAACTTTGAAACCTTCTCACTTGGTCAAGAAGAGAAAGTCATTCAAAACCAGTACCCAGATAAGGATTTTGAGCGCTATGGTAAGACCTACCAGACCTTCAATACAGAACTCTATCAAGGGAAAACCAATCAGATTACTATTGACCTTCCTGTAACCAAAGATCTTCACTTGAACGGTCGTGCCCAACTCAATCTTCGTATCAAATCCAGTACAAATAAGGGGCTCTTATCTGCCCAACTACTGGAACATGGACAAAAGAAATACCTACAACCTTATCCAGCTGTTTTAAGTGCTAGAACCATTGACAACGGTCGCTATCACATGTTGGAAAATCTTAACGAATTGCCTTTTCGTGAAAATGCACAACGCGTCGTGACAAAAGGCTACCTCAATTTGCAAAATAGAAATGATTTACTGTTAGTAGAGGATATTACTGCAGATGAATGGATGGATATCCAATTTGAACTGCAACCAACTATTTACAAGTTAAAAGAAGGAGATACTCTTCGTTTAGTCCTCTATACTACTGACTTTGAAATCACCATCCGTGACAATACCGCTTACCACCTGACTGTCAATCTTGAACAGTCTAGTCTTATCCTACCTTGTCAAAAGGTATGATATCAGACTTTCAATATGGAAGATTTCCACTTGAACTGTTGAAACAAACATAAACTTGGTATCAAATTCACTCTCAAAGCAGGACTTATGATAAGCCTACACGGGAGCTTGGAAAAAAGATACTAAGACCTTAACCAACATGTGTACTCATTAATAATACTCGCTACCACACCACATGTTGGAAAATCTCTGTGAATTAACATTAATCGTAAATTCACAACAAGTCGTGACAAAAGGCTACCCAAATTGAATGATTTACTGTTAGTAGAGGACACCAATGTAGATAAACGGATAGATAGCCAATTCATCTCCACCCAACTAGTGACAAGTTAAAAGAGTGGGATTTTCTCCATTTAGTCCTATACTACTGACTTTGAAATCATCATACGTGACAATACCGCTTACCACCCGACTGACGATTTCGTTCAGTCCACGCTTTCTGTACCTAGTACAAGGAGTAACATTTTATGAATAAATCTGAACACCGACACCAACTTATACGCGCTCTTGTTGCAAAAAACAAGATTCATACACAGGCTGAGCTGCAAGCCCTTCTTGCTGATAACGACATTCAAGTTACCCAGGCAACTCTCTCACGCGACATCAAAAATATGAACCTGTCAAAAGTACGAGAAGAAGACAACTCTTACTACGTGCTCAATACAGGTTCTATCTCAAAATGGGAAAAACGTCTCGAAATTTACATGGAAGATGCTCTTGTCTTGATGCGTCCAGTTCAACACCAAGTTCTGCTAAAAACCCTTCCTGGACTTGCTCAATCCTTTGGTTCTATCATTGATGCATTGAGCTTCCCTGACGCTATCGCTACTCTCTGTGGCGATGATGTCTGTCTCGTCATCTGTGAAGATGCAGAAGCTGCCCAAAAGTGCTTTGAAGAACTGAAAAAATTCGCTCCACCATTTTTCTTTGAAGAATAAGAAAATTCCGTGTCCAATGTGGCACGGAATCTTTTTATCTATTTTACTGAGATGGATTGTCTTTTTTAGTTCGTGCTAATCTCAGGGCACGATTTGGATTGAGACGATTAAATAGTTCTTCCAATTTCTTTTCATTCCAAACATCTGCGGCGGAAACAAAATTGCCATCCGCATCTCGGAAAGATATCGGTTTATCTCCCATACCAATCTCCTAGTCTACAAATTCAAACTCAAATTTACCAATGCGGACCAAATCACCATCTTTAGCTCCACGCGCACGAAGGGCTTCATCAACCCCCATACCACGAAGCTGGCGAGCAAATTTCATGACTGATTCGTCACGATCAAAGTTGGTCATATTAAAGAGTTTCATAAGTTTTTCACCAGAAAGCACCCATGTAGCATCGTCATCACGACTAATTTCAAAGGCTTTTTCTTCCTCATCAAATCCATAGTAAGCTTCTTCTTCCATATCTGACTCGTCGTATAGCAAGAATTCTGGTGTCTTGTCTAACAATTCAGCTGTAGCATCCAAGAGCGTAGCCAAACCTTGCTTGGTCAAACCAGAAATTGGGAAAATAGCTGGTAACTCTTCAAATTCATCGTAGTTTTCAGCCAATTTTTTCTTGAATTCTTCAAGATTTTCCTGACTCTCAGGCATGTCCATTTTGTTGGCTACGATAATCTGTGGACGCTCCATGAGACGGAGGTTATAAGACTCTAACTCCTTATTGATAGCTAGATAGTCCTCATAAGGATCACGGCCTTCGCTAGCTGACATATCAATAATATGAAGAATGACACGTGTACGCTCAATGTGACGGAGGAACTGGGTTCCCAAACCAACACCTTGACTAGCCCCTTCAATCAAACCTGGCAAATCGGCTACTGCAAAGGATTCACCTGATTGGGTACGAACCATACCTAAATTTGGCACAATAGTGGTAAAGTGGTAGGCACCAATTTTAGGTTTAGCTGAGGTAATAACACTTAAAAGTGTTGATTTCCCTACAGATGGGAATCCTACTAAACCGACATCTGCCAAGATTTTTAGTTCCAATTGTAACTCACGTTCCTGACCTGGTTCTCCATTTTCAGAGATTTCCGGTGCAGGATTTTTTGGTGTCGCAAAGCGAATATTTCCACGACCACCACGACCTCCGTGGGCTACAATAAATTCTTGCCCATGTTCAATCAAATCTGTCAAGACCTTGCCAGTATCTGCATCACGCACAGTCGTACCTTGCGGCACTCGAACTCTGAGATCCTCAGCACCACGTCCATGCATTCCTTTGGTCATTCCTTTTTCCCCAGAATCAGCCTTGAAATGGCGATTGTAGCGGAAATCCATCAAGGTACGCAAACCTTCGTCTACAACGAAGACTACATTACCTCCACGACCACCATCACCACCCCAAGGACCGCCATTAGGGACATATTTTTCACGGCGAAAGGCAACCATACCATCGCCACCATTACCAGCCTTGACCTTAATCTTGGCTGTATCTAAAAACATACTCATTTTTTCTTCTCACTTTAAAAAAGGGCTGGGAAATCCCAGTCACAAAATTTTCTTGAATCTATTTTATAGATTACTGAGGGCGCTAATTGCAGTTGCAAAAATACCAAATATACTCGCTAAAAGCATAATAATCACGATGATTAAAGTTAATTTCTCAAACAAGGTTTTTTTACGATTTCCATTATCTCCAAATGCCATTTTTATCTCCTTCGTTACATTCTATTTTCTATTATCTTAGCATGAATTCAGCTAGTTTTCAATAGTCACTTGCTACCGGCGCAATAATCCATAAAATGATATAAGCTACAATTCCTGCCCCATAACAAAATGCAAGAACACCCCATATTACGCGAACGATAGTTGGATCCATATCAAGATAATGGGCCACTCCGGCACAAACACCCGCAATCTTTTTATCAAGACCACTTCTCATTAATTGTTTTTTCATGGCTGTTCCTCTTTCTATTCCTCATGGTCTTTCCAATAATCTCTTATGCTGATTAACTGCGTTTTTGAAGCCTTCAGCATGCGTCTAGAGCCTTTTACGGGCACAGCGACCACCTTTTGCGGAAGATACAAAACTGTCTTAAAGATACGCTGACTGACCGTATCATCTTTGGCTAAATCTTTCTGGAAGTTATTTGAAATGATGGCATCCAGATAAAACTCATGCACTCGTTTTCCAAAGTTCTCAGCTGAAATCTCGTACAACTTCTCTGATAAGGTATGCTCATCCATATCTGGCGTTGCAATCAGGGCTTCTAAAATAGCCCCAGCCAAATCATGTTCACCGTAGTATAATGTTCCAAACATCTTATCATTGATCAGATTGTCCAGATAAGGATTTCCGTGAGCAATAACTGGCGTTCCACTGGCCAAGCTTTCCAAGTATGTCAAACCCTGCGTCTCACTCGTCGATGCTGAGATGAAGAAATCCGCTGCCTTATAGTAAAGAGCCGTCTCACTAGGAGCAATCATCCCTGTAAAGACAACAGAGTCTTGAATCTCTAGTTTCTGGGCTTGCTCTTTAAGGTCATTCAGATAAGGGCCATCCCCGGCAACTACCAGTTTAACCTTGTCTTCCTCTTTCAGAACTTCTGCAAAAGCTGCTAATACTGCTTGAATATTTTTTTCATAAGAAATTCTGGAAAGACTCAGCAACATCTGTTCGTCCTCTTGAATCCCTAATTTACTACGCAGTTCTTTTAGATTTTCTTGCTTGATTTCTGGACGCTCAAACTTGGCTAATTCAATCCCAGTTGGAATGACCCTTTTTTCAACCTTGACCTTATAGTCAGATAGCAAGTCTCGGACAATCTCACTCGGGCAAATAACCCCATCCACATCATGCAGGAAACCTCTTACTAAGTACTTGACCATACTAGGACGAATCAACATCCCCTTAGCAATATAATGCACGTAGTCTTCGTATTGGGTGTGATAGGTATGGATGACTGGAATCTTCAATTCACGCGCAATCCAAATTCCCAACAAGCCAAGAGAAAATTCTGTCTGAGTATGGATAATATCTAGCTGATATTGTTTAGCAATTTCAAGCGCCTTGCTGAAACCTCGATAGGCAAAGCGACGATCTTTAAAAGCAAAGAAAGGAACACTTGGAATGCGGATAATTTGCCAATCTTCATAACGATTGACATCCTTATCTGTCGTTGTAAAGATAAAAACAGCATGTCCCTGCTTTTCAAGTTCGGTTTTCAAGGTTCGAATACTGGTCGCAACACCTGAAACCTGAGGAAAATAGGTATCTGTAAATAAACCAATTCGCATAGATTACCTCACTTTTTACTTTCTCCCTAAAGCGGCTTGTTTCTCATAAAAGTCCAACCAGATTTGTAACAGATGCTCTTCAGAATACTCTCTAGAAATATTCTTAGCTTTTTCTTTCAAATCTTTTAAAGCAGCAGGATTCGCTTGATATTCCAGAATAGCTTCTTTCATCTCTTCTCTATCTGCTGTCGCCCGATAATCTCCATCCAAAATTACCTTATAAAGATCTAAATCACGCAACATAATCGGAGCTTCACAACTGGCAGCCTCTAAAATCGTCATCGGAAAGAGCTCATTATAACTAGGCAACAAGAAAAGATCCGCTAGGGCATACAATTCGCGCATCCGCTCTGGCGATACAATACCTGGAAAAATCAAATTTTTAGGGGGATTCTCCATGATTTTCTTATAACGTTCATAACCATCTGTCATACCACCAAAAGAGAAACCACCCGCCCATATAAAGGTAATCTGAGGCAATTCCTCAGCCAGACGGATAAAGTCATCAATTCCTTTACGTTTCTGAACTTGACCAGCACCTACTACGATAAACTGATTGTCACTAAGACCTAGCTCTGTACGCAGTCTCGCTACCTCTTCCTGTGGAAGAGGTAGCCATTTTTCCTTGTTTACAAAGTTAGGAATATAGGTAACTTTTTCACGTGGAATACCAGCTGCCACCAAATCCTCGATAAACATAGGATTGACCACCACCAAGTGCTCCATCCGGTTGTAAAAAGAAAATACATAGCGTTTCACAATTCCCTTTAAGAAAAATGGAATTTTCAAACTCCCCTCAAGTGTATCAGGCAAGAAGTGCACATAGCCAATTTTCCTTCCTGAGCGTTTCTTCTGGAATGTCGATAAATAATAGGGGAAATCAATTGTATGAAAGTGAGTCACATCTGCCTCTATTGGAAGATTTTCTGTAACAATCAATTGGTCCTTGGCATCACGGTGAAGAAGACGAACTAATTCACGGTAAGCACCTGAAACTCCTTGTCCTGCTACTTTCTCACTTGAACTCAACATATTGATGCGTAATTTCTTTTTTTCCATAACTACTATTATATCATTTTCTTTGAATAAAATCAGCAAAAGAAAGGAGAGACTAGAGGAAAAGAGGGGGAAATTTCCTCGCTTTTCCAATAATCTCTCACATGTTTTTATTTGTTTACTTAATGCCTAGGGCAATACGTGCATAGCGACTCATTTTTTCAACAGTCCAGGCTGGATACCAAACTAATTTGACCTCAGTATCCGTTACTTCTGGAACCTCTGTCATAGCATCATAAATCTGGTCTGTCAAAAGGTCTGCTAGAGGACAACCCATGGTTGTCAAAGTCATATCAATCTCTGTTTGTCCTGTGTCACCGTCAAAACGAATTTCATAGATCAAACCAAGATTGACAATATCGATTCCCAACTCAGGGTCAATAACTTCTTCCAAGGCTGATAAAATTCGTGTTTTGATGTTTTCAATTTGCTCTTCTGTATAAGCCATATTCATCCTCACTCTTAGTCTTCAATAAAATCACGAAGCGGTTTGCTGCGACTTGGTTGACGTAGTTTTCTCAAAGCTTTAGCCTCAATCTGACGGATACGCTCGCGAGTCACGTTAAAGACTTTACCCACATCTTCAAGGGTACGCATTTTACCATCATCTAGCCCAAAACGCAGACGCAAAACATTTTCTTCACGGTCTGTAAGAGTATCCAAGACCTCATCCAACTGCTCACGCAAGACAATACGAGTTGTATAGTCCACTGGATTTTCAATCACTTCATCTTCGATAAAGTCCCCAAGGTGGCTATCATCCTCTTCACCGATAGGAGTTTCAAGAGATACTGGTTCTTGGGCAATCTTCAAGATTTCACGAACCTTGTCAGGGGTCATATCCATACGTTCAGCGATTTGTTCAGGTGTTGGATCTTGTCCCAATTCTTGAAGGAGATTACGTTGTTCACGAACCAATTTATTAATGGTTTCAACCATGTGAACTGGGATACGGATAGTACGAGCTTGATCCGCAATAGCACGAGTGATAGCCTGACGAATCCACCAAGTTGCGTAAGTTGAGAACTTAAATCCTTTAGAATAGTCAAACTTATCAACTGCCTTCATCAAGCCCATGTTCCCTTCTTGAATCAAGTCAAGAAACTGCATACCACGTCCAACATAGCGTTTGGCAATAGAAACAACTAAACGAAGGTTGGCTTCCGCAAGGCGTTGTTTAGCTTCGATATCGCCAGCTTCAACTGCTAGCGCCAATTCTTTTTCCTCTTCATTGGTCAAGAGAGGAACGACCCCGATTTCTTTCAAGTACATACGGACAGGGTCATTAACCTTAGCAGAAGTTGAACCAATCAAGTCCTCATCACTGAGTTCTGGCTCTTCTTCTGCAATAAGAACACGCGCACTCGGATTTCCTTCGTTATCTGTGATAGAAATCCCTGCATCCTGAATTCGTTGCAAGAGATCTTCAATCCCATCAGCGTCCAAGGTAAAAGGAATGACTAGACTGGCATTGATTTCATCATCTGTTGCAGTCCCTTTTTGTTTATGATTACGGATAAATTCTGCTACTTGTACGTCAAATGTTGTTACTTCTTTTTGTTTTGTTGCCATTATTACTCCATTCTTCTCTTTTGGGAAATTAAACGTTCCAATTCTTCTAAGGCTGTGTCGGTATCTCCTACATGGCTAGCTTCCTGCACCTTCTTTTTGATTCTCATATTGTCCTGATTCAAGAGAGCCTTGTTTCGAGTCATTTCTACTTCACTAAGTTCCTGAGGTGATATCTCAGCAGGCAAATCCTGACCTAAAACTTGGTACCAAGCTCTTTCAACTTCCTCTGTCTGTTCTGCTAGAACTTCTGGAGGAAGATTTCCATACTGGCCAAGCAAGTCATATAAAGCCTGAAATTCAGGTGTATCAAATGCAAAGTCTTCCCGCAAGCGGTAATCGTTCAAAACAAGAGGGGATTCCATCATTCGATAAAGTAGATGAGCTTCTGCCCTCATAATAGCCGATAACTGCTTGGTAACAGGCATAGTGATTGGCGTCGGTCTGGAAATTCCTTCCATGCGATTCTGCCTTTGCGCCTGACGACTCTCATTAACAATCTGCTCAATCTGGGCATAATCAAAGGACGCCAGACTGTCAGCTAAAATATGTATATAGCTGTTTTGAGCAGTAATAGATTTTTCTTGAACAATCAAGGGAGCTATTTTTTCAATAAACTCAATCTGAGCCTGCAAATTTTCACTATTTTCAGGTTTGTACTGGTGAATGTAAAACTCAATCGGACTAATACGAGTTTTCGTTAATAGATAGGCCAAGTCTTCTGGACCATTTTTTTGTAGATACTCATCTGGATCCAAGTTATCAGGCATGCTGACAATTTGCACAGGTATATCACCAATTTCATCCAGTGCTTTCAATGTCGCAGCTTGCCCAGCCTTATCGCCATCGTATACCAGAACCAACTTCTTGGTTAACCTTTTCAGATGCTCAACATGCTCACGGCTCAAGGCTGTTCCCATGGACGCCACAGCGTTTTCGATTCCAGCCCGATAGGCTGCAATGACATCCATGAATCCTTCCATCAGGTAAATCTCACTGGTTTTGCCAGAAGATTTTTTTGCCCTATCCATATGATATAATTCGTAACTTTTGTTAAAAATTGCAGTCGATCGGCTATTTTTATACTTAGAAGTTTGTGAATCCGTTTTCTGCCAGATACGACCTGAGAAGGCAATGACCTTGCCCTGGTCATTTGTCAGGGGAAACATGATCCGATTGTGAAATGTATCTACAAATTGATTGGCATCCGAGAGATAAAACAATCCTGAATCTAGAAAATCCTCTTCACGATACTGACCAGACAAACGTTGATAAAGATAGTTGCGTTCTGGAGGTGCTAAACCAATCCGAAAATGTTTGAGCACTTCATCTGTCAAACCACGCTGATAAAGGTAATTTCTGGCCTCTTCTCCCATAGTCGTTGTCATGAGAATAGCATGGTAAAATTTGGCAGCATCTTCGTGCATATCATAAAGAGCTTGGTGAGGCGAAACTGGCTTATGTTCACTATAAAGCGGCTTTTCAACCTCAATCCCAACACGCTGACCTAAGATTTGGACAGCCTCCATAAAGGGAACCCCTTGGTACTCCTCGATGAACTTAAAGACGTCACCTGATCGACCACAACCAAAACAGTGGTAAAACTGTTTGTCCTCTACAACGTTGAAAGAAGGTGTTTTTTCACCATGAAAAGGACAGAGCCCTAGATAGTTCCGTCCTGCCTTTTGTAAAGAAATCACATCTCCTATGACTTCCACAATGTTGGCATTGTTTTTGATTTCTTCAATGACTTGTTTGTCAACCATACACAATACCTCCATGTTATCATAGTTTACTTTATATAGTATACTTTATTTCAGAAAAAAAGTAAACCATTTCACTCATTTTCCCTACTTTATTCAAAGAGTTGATAATAATCAGAGATTTTCATTTTTGCTTTTTCTTCTTGGTTCAAATCTTGGATAATTCGTCCTTCTTTCATGACAATCAAGCGATTGCCATATTTGAGAGCATCTTCCATATGGTGGGTAATCATAAGCGCTGTCAGCTGGTCTTTCTTGACAAATTCATCCGTCAATTCCATCAAGGCCACACTGGTCTTTGGATCAAGGGCTGCAGTATGCTCGTCCAACAAGAGTAATTCAGGACGCTTCAATGTTGCCATCAAGAGACTCAAAGCCTGTCTTTGTCCACCAGATAAGAACTCAATTGGTGTATTCAAGTGTTTCTCAAGACCGTTTCCCACTTTTTCAATAGTTGCCTGAAACTCATCCTTATAGCTAGCCAGACGTCTCGGAAACAGTCCACGCTTTTCACCACGAAACTTGGCAATCAAAAGATTTTCAGCGACCGTCATACGAGGAGCTGTCCCCATCTTGGGATCTTGGAAGACTCGAGACAGATACTTAGCTCGCTTTTCTGGCGAAAACTTGGTAACATCTTCACCCAAAATACGGATGGTTCCACTGGTTAATGACAAAGTTCCTGCAATAGTGTTAAAGAGGGTTGATTTCCCAGCTCCATTTCCACCTAAAATCGTGATGAAATCCTGTTCAAAAATTTCTAAGGAAACATCATTTAAAATAATCTTTTCTTCATCAAAGCCATTTTTAACGACTTTGGTTGCATTTTTTAATTCTACAATTGCTGTCATTTGCTTAATTTGGCTCCTTTCAAGATTGTTTGCTTAAATGTTGGAATCATGAGGCAGACTGCTAAAATCACGGCACTGTACAAACGAAGGTAACTTGTATTAAAGCCAAGCGCAATAACTGCCCACACTAAAAATTGATAGGCGATAGAACCTACAACGATGGTAATCAGACGTTCTGCCAAGCTCAAACTCTTGAAGATAACTTCTCCAATAATCAAACTTGCAAGCCCCACAACGATCACCCCGATTCCTCGAGATACATCGGCATAGCCTTCTTGCTGGGCAATAAGAGCCCCTGCAAGGGCAATCACACCATTTGATAAGACCAAGCCCATGAGCTCCATGCGTCCAGTATGAATCCCGAAACTTCTAGCCATATCAGGATTGTCACCTGTAGCAATATAGGCTTGTCCGAGTTTGGTATCCAAGAAAAAGAGCATGAGAGCAATAACAAGACTGACAAAGATGAGACCTGTCAAGAGTTGGTTCAAATCTGAATCAAAAGGCAAAACATCCTGGATTTGCTTGGTTCCAAGCAATCCTAAATTTGCACGTCCCATAATCAAGAGCATGATAGAGTGACAGGAAGTCATCACCAAAATCCCTGAGAGCAAGGTTGGAATCTTCCCTTTTGTATAAAGAAGACCTGCTGCCATTCCAGCCAAACAACCTGCTCCTACAGCAACAAGTGTCGCTAAAAAGGGATTTACACCTTTGGTTATCAGAGTGACAGCAACAGCTCCCCCAAGAGGGAAGGAACCTTCTGTTGTCATATCTGGAAAGTTTAAAATCCTAAATGTCATAAAGATTCCCAGACCTAAAATAGCCCAGACAAATCCTTGAGAAATAATAGATAATATCATCTGTTTCTTAACCTTTTCTATATGATTTCTATTGTAAAAAATTGGAGGAGATGTCCCCAACTCCTCCATTTTAGATTATTCAATCACTTGTCCTGCTTCTTTGAGAACAGACTCAGGAATAGTAATACCTAACTCTTGTGCCAATTTTTTATTGATAACTGATTTACCAGTTGAAAAGACATTGACTGGTGTATCAGCTGGTTTTGCACCTTTCAAAACTTGAGCAATCATTTTGCCAGTTGCCACACCAAGATCATGTTGGTCAACTACAACGGATGCCAAACCACCTGCTTCTACCATGGCAGTTGCACTTGGGTAGATTGGTTTTTTAGCTGATTGGTTGCTTGATACAACAGTTGAGAAGGCTGAAGCAATAGTGTTATCAATTGGAACCCAGATAGCATCAACCTTGCTAGTCATAACGTTAACTGTTGAAGCAATTTCATTTGTTGAAGGAACTGCAAATGTTTCTACTGTCAAACCTGCTTTTTCAGCATAAGCCTTAAATTCTTCTACCTGTGTTTTTGAATTGTCTTCGCTGCTTGAGTAAAGAGCTCCGATAGTTTTCACATTTGGTGTCAGAGCCTTGATGAGTTCAACTTGTTGTTGAGCTGGATTGTGGTCAGATACCCCTGTAATATTGCCACCTGGTTTTTTCAAATCTTTAACCAAGTTCGCACCGATTGGGTCTGTAATAGCAGCCATGATAACAGGTAGGTCTTTTGTTGCACTAGCCAGACCTTGAGCAGCTGGTGTTGCGATACCAACTACCAAGTCATTATCGTTTGCAACCAATTGTTTACTCATTGTCGCAACCTTACTTTGGTCACCTTCTGAGTTCATAAAGTCAATCTTCAACTGGTCATCTTTATAACCTTCTTCTGCAAGTCCATCTTGAATCCCTTTATAAATCAAGTCAAGAGATGGATGGCTCACAAACTGAAGGACACCAACTTTGGCAACTTTCTTTTCATTCTTAGCTTCTGGTTTATTCATTGAAGAGTAAATCAAGCTTCCTGCTACTAAGACTGCTAATGCAGCGATAATTCCAATTAAACGTTTATTTTTCATTCTATTTCTCCTTTTTAATTCCTTTAAACTACTTCACTTATCTGAACAAGCGACGCCATCGTTTTCTTTCCATACTAACCTCCATCAAAAAAAGTCCTCACACAAAAAACTTGTGTGAGGACGTCGATGCGCGGTACCACCTCAATTATAGGAAATTTCCCTATCACTCTGTCTCGCAATAACGAGATGCACTATAAGGTGTGCTCACCGAATTTTTATGATTTCAAATTCTAAATAACATTCAGCCCAATTTTCATCATCACCACTTATCTGTTTTCAGCTACCACAGACTCTCTAAAAAGTTTGAATGATTACTTTTCTGAATGGTTAAATTATATCATTTTTCAACTACTTGTCAAGACTCTTTTAGCATTTTTTTGAAAGATTCAAAAACTTCCCCTATAGAAAAGAGGAAGTTTGAAAGACATCAGCCCGAATTACGCAATCCTGTCGCAATTCCGTTGATGGTTGTATGGATTAATTTTTCTTGATCGCTTGATAATTCTCCTCGGCGTTGACGTTTAATCAACTCCAACTGGATATAGTTGAGAATATTAAAGTAAGGCATACGATAA
This sequence comes from Streptococcus bouchesdurhonensis, assembly GCF_948472335.1. The sequence goes on from NZ_CAOKTW010000001.1 coordinate 321,588, forward strand.
TCCAAACTTGCTTTTAGATATGGATTTTCAGCCAAGAGTTCATCGTAACCTTCGATAGCCAAGATGACTTCCTTGGTGACTTGCCATTCATTTAGAATAGTCTCATAGATTGCTTTTACTTCTTCATCCTCACACAGTTTGGCATATTCAAAAGCAATATTCATATTTGATTTTGACAAGACCATGTCGACATTTGAAAGAAGCGATTGGAAGAAAGGCCAATTTTGGTACATATCTCGTAAGATAGCAATATTCTCTGGATTTTTATCGATAAATTCCTTGAAGCTTGAACCAACCCCATACCAGCCAGGGAACATGACGCGACTTTGCGACCATGAGAATACCCAAGGAATAGCTCGCAAACCACCGATTTCAGTAATAGTCTTACGAGCGGCTGGACGAGAACCAATGTTAAAGCTTGAAATAGCCTTGATTGGACTTGACTCGAAGAAATAATCATAGAAATGGTCATTGCCAAAGACCAAATCACGGTAGATATCGTAACTACGGTCCACCACTTGGTCCATAATAGCTTCATAACGATTGGATGTATTGGTATCGCTCTTCTTCTGAGTAATCATACGGTTAATGGCTGCAGATACTAGCATTTCAAGGTTATAGTAGGCTGCGTCTTTATTACCGTATTTATTTCCAATTACTTCACCCTGCTCCGTCAAGCGGATACGATCCTTAATAGACTTGAGCGGTTGAGAGGTGATGGCCTCATAGGTTGGTCCACCACCACGACCGACAGTACCACCACGGCCGTGGAAGAAGGTAACCTTAACGCCAAATTCATCTCCAATAGCAGTCAATTGTTGTTGAGCCTTGTAGAGGGTCCAACATGATGAAAGGTAACCACCATCTTTATTACTATCAGAGTAACCAAGCATGATTTCTTGGTAGTTATTACGTGAAGCAATCCATTTCTTAGCAAGAGGAAGTGAAAGGTACTCTCTCATGGTTTCTTCTGAGTGATCCAAGTCCTCGATTGTTTCAAAGAGAGGAACGATTTGGACACGAGCTCTTTCTTTATCAACTAGCCCTACTTCTTTTAGCAAGATAGCCAATTCCAGCATGTCTGATACGCTGGTTGCATGTGAAATGATGGTCTGACGAATGACATCATCTCCCAACTTATCTTTCAACTTACGAGCTGCCTTAAAGATTGCTAATTCTTTTTCAAGTAATTCTGATTTTTCAACATGAGTGGCAGAAAGAATACGTGGATCTTCTTCCAATTCTTTCAAGAGAAGCTGGCATTTTTCTTCTTCACTTAGTTCACTATAATGAGAATGAATACCTGCTGATTTCAAGAGTTCAGCTACACAGGCTTCGTGAACACTAGAATCTTGACGCATGTCAATAGATGCCAAATAGAAACCAAAAATTTCAACTGCCTGGATCAACTCAACAAAATCACCAGAAATCAGTGCTTCACCCTTATTTTCCAAGAGGGAATCACGAATAGTAATTAAATCCTTATAAAAATCATTAGCTGTTTCATAGCGAGCTCCAACTTCCTTATCTTCAATCAGATAGGTTTTTGTTGCTTGGATTTTTGATTGAATATCAAACAAGGCACGACGATACAGCTCTTTTTCACGATAAATAGAGTTGTCCTTGGATTGACGAGCCATTTCTCTAACTTGCTTGCTTACATTGACAATACTGGTTGAGAGAGAGAACTCACGATAAAGCTGATAAATCTTTTCATCATAGTAGTTCATGATGACTTCACACTGGGTCATAGCAGATTGTTTCAAGGTATCTGCTGTAACAAAAGGATTCCCATCACGGTCTCCACCAATCCACATACCCATGGTAATTGGTTTAGGATGTTTCAAGTCCAAGCCGTGTTTTTTAGCCAGACGCTTGTACTCAGCAGTCAAATGAGGAACTGCCTTCAGGAATGAACTATTGTAGTATTCCATTACATTCGTGATTTCATTGGTTACTTTCAATTTCTTTTCACGAATCATATCTGTCTGCATGATAATCTCAATGTAACGACGGAGATCATTATGCCATTTTTCCTTATTAATCAAACCTAATTTCACATCACGGTACTTACGCAAGAGGGTATGGATATGGTTAGTCAAATCCAACATACTCTTACGTTGCACTTGTGTTGGATGGGCTGTCAAAACAGGGACAACATTCAAGTGTTCTAGAATTTCAACCGCATTTTCTTTTTCTGCAACCATTTTGATCGTTGCTGATAATTTACCAAGATAATCTTGATCGATATTATTTTGATGGTTGATTTCATAGGCCAAATCCACGTCTTCTGAAATATTAATCAAAAGAGGCAAGATAGAGAAATAGCGTGAAATATAAGCCATTTCATCATTTGTCAAACTGGTAACTAATTGATTCAAACCTTGATAATCTTCTTGAGTTGACAATTCCTTCAACTGTATGATTTTTTCAAAAGTCTCTGGGGCAAGCATGTTTTTAGTAATATCTTCTAACAATTCTGTTAAAATCAATACTTCTTCTTGTATAACAGCTTTATTACTATAGTTTTCTAATTTTTGAAGAGACATAGGTAATCCTTTCCACTCTCAGCTCTACATATAGTTTGATGAGTGAGCTTCTAACTCCTCATATAATTGGGCACGTTTTTCACTTGCATCAATATTTAAGACAAAGGCGATGGCTACAGACAAGACTAGGAGACTGTTCCCTCCTTGCGATAAGAAGGGGAAGGTTACTCCTGTCGAGGGAATAATACCAGAAATTCCACCGATATTGACAAAGACCTGTACCAACATCATCCCCCCAACCCCAATCGCCATCATAGAATTAAAGGGATTCTTAGCACGAATTCCTACTAGGATAATTCGCAAAATCAGGAAAAAGACAAGTGCCAAAATCAAACTGGCTCCCACAAATCCAAACTCTTCAATGACAATTGAAAATACAAAGTCTGTATGGGCCTCTGGTAAATAACCACGTTTTTCTATTGAATTTCCTAAGCCTAAACCAAACCATCCACCATTTACCATAGCAAAGTAGGAATTTGCAAGTTGGTGACCAGCTCCTGCCAAATCAGCAAAGGGATTAAAGTAGGCACTGAAACGCTTGGCCACGTAACCAAATACTGGAACTTTTGAAAACTTATCAACCCCAATTACAGAAATAGCTGATAGAGATAGGGCTGAAACTCCAAACAATACACCGATAAAGACTATAAACCAACGATGAGCAATCCCACTAACTGTATACATAATCAAGGCGACCAGCGCTAGGATTGTAGCATTCCCCAAATCTGGGAAAATAGCCAAACTTCCTATCATTACCAAGAGGACAAAACGCCAATCATTAAAAGCTCGAGGAATCCATTGATTTTGAGTTAAAACTTGAAAATCGTAAATACCAATTTCATCCTGTTGTTTTGAAAAACGTTGGGCCAAGTACCAGACGATGATAATCTTCAAATACTCCGCTGGCTGAATGGTCAAAGGTCCTACTGAAATCCAACCATAGGCTCCATTGACTGGCGTACCAATTAAGCGAGCCAGAGCTAAGAGAATCAGCTCAACAAACATAACAATAAATAAAAGTCGTTCTTTTCTTAAAAAATTCAGTTTCAGCTTATATATCAAGACAATCAATATTAAACTAAATATCCAAAACATTCCCTGACTTCGAACCAATTGGAGGGCACTTTTACCTTCTTCGATAAGAATGGCACTGGTTGTAGAATAGACTACAATCAAACCCAAAATAGATAAAAGTAAGTAAGGAACTAGAATAGAATAGTTTAACAGGTGCCTCTTACTAATCTTCATAGTATCACCAATCTAATGAGAACAAAAGAAATTATTCCCAAATTCCGTTTATTTTCTAGTTTTGATTGCTATTATACCATTTTTTCCGAAAGAAAAAAACTCTTACCCTTAAGATAGAAGATTTTCTCATAAGAAAAAGAGCACTTGGCTCTTTTCTGTTTTATTCTTTTGAAGAACTGCTTGAGCTTGAATCTCCACCACCGATGTATTGAGTGAAGATATTTTGGAAGGCTTGATCTTTAACCTTGATATTGGCTGCTTGCAATTCTTTTCCGATAATACTTTGAACAAATGATGCGTCGTTTTGTTTTTGAGTTAAGATAACAGTTTTTAATTTTTCTTTGTAATCGTCAATATTAGATGATTTTTCTGTTTTCTTAATCAGTTTAACAATGTAATATTGACTGCTGTAGGCTTGTGTTCCAGTAACGCTAATCACATCAGAAACACCGTTTACATCTAAAGCAAAAGCAGCTTTTTTAACTTGTTCTGGTACTTCTGTTGAAGCAGAATCAAAAGTGATTTCTCCACCATTCGCTTTAGTTTTCTCATCTGTTGAATTATCTTTGGCTAATTGAGCAAAGTCTGCATCACTAGCTTTAGCTTTTTCAAGAATTTCTTTAGCTTTGTCTTCATTGTCCAAACGGATAATTTGAGCAGTCACATCAGGAGTGTATTCGTCAAAGGCCTTCTTGTAAGCATCATCTGTCAATTCAGCTTCTGCTGCTTTCTTAACTGCCAACTCAACCAATTTACTTGTACGAATTTGAGCTTTACGTGTTTCAAGAGTCATTCCTGCTTGCGATAAGACACGTTGGTAGTTCTCACCATATTGTTTCTCTTCTTCGGCAATAGTATCGTTGACTTCTTTGTCATCTACTTCTGAGCCATATTGCTTCTCAAATACTTTTTGGATGGTCATGTTCAACAATACTTGTTGAGCTGAAGGATTGCTTTTCACTTGCTCATAAAATTGATGTTCTGTGATGACATCCCCTTTCATGCTGATAAGATCTGCCCCTTCTGAACCTTTCGAACAAGCTGCTAAAGTTGCTACTGATAATAGTGTAATGGCACCTGCCAATAGTTTTTTCTTCATGTCTACTCCTTTGAGATAAGTGTTACCCTATCTATTTTACTATATTTTCTTAAATTTTTCTGAAAATCATTCGCTGTCAGGCAATTGAACATCTGCTACATTTTTACGAAGCATGAGAATGCCATCTCCCAGAGGTACTAGTGTTGCGGTGAGTCCTGGATTGTCTAAGGTTGCATCAAATAGTCTTTGAAGTCCTCTGTAAATAGTTCGCTGACCACGACGGACTTCCATAATATCCTTAGCAACATCACCACCTTGGAAAATATCATCCAAGACAACCACACCTCCAACGTCCAAATGTTTGAGGATTTCTGGCAGAAAGACGATATATTTAGACTTGGCTGAATCCATAAAGACAAAATCATAGGACTCTGTCAAGGTAGATAAGACATCTACCGCATCTCCTTCTAAGAGCGTAATTTGCTTGCGACTGTCAAACTGGGCGAAATTTTCCTTGGCAAATCCAATCATCTCTGGATTGCGGTCAATGGTTGTAATCTTGGCCTTTGGCGCATGTTCTGCCATCAAGAGGGCTGAAAAACCGATAGCCGTCCCAATTTCCAGAATATTTTTAGGTTGTATGGTTTCCATGAGAAAACGGAAATAAGCTACCGTTTCATGGGGAATAATGGGAATATTTTCCTTGCGGGCAAAGTCTTCCAATTCTTTCAAAGATCCTGTGACTTGCTTTTGGCGCTGACGCATCAAGTCTACAATTTCTTCCTTGACGACAGGACGACGCATGTTATGGTTAGCATTTTTACTATACGATTCAACCATCTTATGCCAATCCCAATTTTTCAACAAGGGCTTCAAACTCATTCAAACGACGTTCAAAGACTGCAAAGGCAGCGTTGAGATAGTCTTCCTTCTCCATATCAACACCAGCTTTTCTCATGACATTAAGTGGATAGTCAGACTTACCTGCCTTGAGATAGTCGATATAGCGGTCACGGTCTTCTTGACTACCATGGACAATCTTTTCAGCCAGAGCTGAGGCTGCTGCAAAGCCAGTTGAATATTGGTATACATAGTAGTTATAGTAGAAGTGTGGAATGCGAGCCCACTCGTATTGGATTTCAGGATTGTCTTCCTTACTCAAACCATAATACTCTTGGTTCAAGTCTGCGTAGAGTTTATTTAGGAAATCACTTGTCAAGACTTCTCCATTTTGGTCCGCTTGGTGGATAGCGTGTTCAAACTCAGCAAATTGAGTTTGACGGAAAACTGTCCCACGGAAACCATCTAGGAAGTTATTGAGAATAGCAAAGCGCGTTGCATCATCTTCCACTTCTTCCAATAATTTCTCCGTCAAGATATTTTCATTGGTAGTTGATGCAATCTCAGCCAAGAAGATAGAATAATCTCCGTAAACATAAGGCTGCGTTTCACGAGTATAGCTTGAATGCATACTGTGACCTGTTTCATGAACAAGGGTAAAGAGATTGTCTAAATTGTCCTGCCAATTAAGTAGCATAAAGGCATTGGTATCGTAAGAACCACCAGAGTAAGCACCTGAACGCTTGCCTTGGTTTTCGTAAACATCAATCCAACGCTCGCTGAAGGCACGTTTGACACGGCTCAAGTAATCCTCACCCAAGACTGCCAAGGCATCTTCTGCCTTTTTCAAGGCTTCTCGGTAGGTAAAACTGTATTCAACAGAAGAAAGTGGTGTGTAGACATCGTACATCTTGAGGTCTGAAATTCCCAGGATTTTTGAACGAAGGTTAAGATAGCGATGCAAGAGTGGCAAATGCTTGCGAACTGCTGCTACCAAATTGTCATAAACACTCTCTGGAACAAAATTGGCTGCTAGGGCTGCATGACGAGCGCTCTTGTAGTTGCGAACTTTGGCACGGTAGTTTTGCACCTTAACATTGGTTTGCAAGGTTTTGGCATAGGTGTGTTGGAATTGTTGATAAGTCGCATAAAGGGCTTGATAGGCACCACGACGAACCTCACGATTTTTAGACTCCATCAAACGTGTGTAAGTCCCATGAGATAGCTGAACTTCCTTACCATCATCGTCAAGAACATAAGGGAACACAATATCCGCATTGTCCAAGATAGCGAAGGTTTCACTTGCCGAACCAAAGATTTCTCCAGCCCCAGCCAATAATTCTTCCTCACGTTGTGAAAGAACATGTTCCTTGCCTTGCAAAAGCTTGTCAAAATAGTGTTGATAAAGCTGCAATTTTGGTTGAGCCTCTAAAAAGTCAGCATACTGCTTTTCACTAATATCCATAAATTCAGGTTCATAGAATGAAAAGGCTTGGTCTAGCTGGCTGTAGAGAGTCATTGCCTTGGCATAGTACTCTTGATACTTGGCTTCACGAGTGTCCTGGTCATTTTTCATATGAGCATAAACGTAAAGCTTCTCCATTTGGCGTTCCATCTCAAGAGAAAATTCAGTGATTTCAAGTAGGCTATCCGCACTATCCAAGAGATGGCCTTCATACTGGGCTACTGTCTCCAGTTGTTCTGTTAACTCTTTTAAGGCTTCTTCCCAAGCCTGGTCAGTTGGGTAAATCGTTGATAGATCCCATGTATCTTTTTCATTTATTTCATGTCTTTGTAATACCATTAGATTCCTCCATCCTTTCTATTCTACCATATTTTTTAAGAAATATTGCTTATAAAAGGCTGGTGGATAAAGCTTTTGCCAATCATTTTGAGGATTTTCTTGATAATAGGTTTGAAAATACTGATAATAGCCAGTCAAATCTTTCTCAATTTGGCAAAAATTACCTACTAGCGGTCTTATTTGTGGATACCATTCTTTTAGCCCATAAGTCAGGAGATTTTCCCCCTTTTGATAGGCTTCTGCTTGTTCTTTCATCCAAATAGGATTTTGATAATACAGTTGTTGCCGGATATAGCGACAGATGTCCTTGTCCTGAGAAACTGTAAAATGAGATATTTTTTGTTTCTTATAGGGAAGACGTAATATCTCCAGTAGACCATCTTGTCCATAGGGAAATTCCTTGATTTGATAATAGAGTTTACCTCGGAGATCTTGGTGTATGAGATATTTAAGCCTTAAAAGCTGTTTTTCACTTTCTAATTCCCAAACATAAAAGCCCATGTTTTGACTGAAATAGAGAAAACCTTGTTGCAGACGAGTCAAACGCTCCTTGAGCCAAAGTTTTTCCCCCAGCAACCACAGTACTTGGTAACCCTGACTACGATAGCCCTCACTACGTTCTTTAAGAACTTTTTGAGGCAAGGGACTACACTGAACTTCTAGAACTAGATTGCCATTTACAAATACATCCGCAATCTGTTTAAGCTCTGGAAGCGGGTATTCTAATTGCACCTCTGCCTCTTTTTTCAACCAGTGATAGAGGACTTCCTTATTTGCCAGGTGTTCTGGACTTTCATTTTCAGAGGAAAAATCACAGTCTTTTAAGGTTTTGTGGGCAAAATGGGCCCGGACACTTGGTCCTTGACGCAAACGGAGCTGACCTCCACAAGCTGGGCAGGTGTATGCTTGCTTCTCAAGCTTATCCTCTAACACATTTACCAATTCTCCCCTAGAATCTCTCGCAACAAACATGATTTCCCCCTTTTCTATATTATTCGTAAAAAAAGAAAAAAGATCAGGAAATTTCCTAATCTTCATTCATGTTTATTTGATTTTTTTAGCTAGCATGGTCGCAAAGCGTAGTTGTATACGATTGCCATTTTCGTCACGACGGTGCAGATGGCCAGGATTTTCATTGTACTTAACCAATTCCCAGTCCTTGTAATAGTCTGCCAATTCCCCTTCTTTAAAGGTAAATGGGAAGTTTACAGAGCAAGGATAATCCTCCGTGTCCATAGCACAAACGATAAGATTGTAACCACCAACACTGGTTTTCTCCTGCATATTTTGAATAATAGCTGGAATGCGGTCCGCTTGTAGAAACATGAGAACAACAGTTGATACGATAAAATCATATTCTTGCCCAATGCTGGCTGAATTGATATCGTAGAGACCAACAGGCATGTCCAAATCTTCTTGCTCTACAATGCTTTGTAAGATTTCAAGGACCAATTCATTTTGATCTACAGCTGTCACATCAAAACCATTCTGTGCAAGAAAGAGAGAGTTACGGCCCTGACCACAGCCCAAATCCAAAGCTTTCCCTGGTTTTACTGTCTGCATTGCCTCTAGGACCTCTGAATGAACCGGATTGGTATTGTATTTTTTAGGGAAATAATCCTCAGGTTTACAATAAAATTCCAAATACCATTCTACATCGTCTGTTACAGCCTCCACTCGGTGCCAGACTTGTGGTTGTGCCATGGGATTGTCAGCCCCTGCTTCAAATAAGTGTTCAGCTAGAACCTCCCCATTCTCTGTCAATTCAATAAACTTGAGAGTTCCTTTTAAAACAGTAATCTTGCCCCAAGTCCCAACCTTGGTATTGTGTTTCTGCTGAACAGCCTCTGGCATGGTCTCTTTAGTCCACAAAGGCATGCGTTTATAGGCAACTAGTTTTTCCATCTTCATTCCTCTTTTTATCGCTGATTAACAGCTTTCATAACACGCGCGATGTCGCGATTTTGTTCACGTCGTTTGATAGACTCCCGTTTATCATAGTCATGCTTCCCTTTAGCTAGACCCAAAAGGAGTTTAGCGTAACCATCTTTGATATAGACTTTAAGAGGAACAAGGGTCATTCCTGTTCCTTTAGTCTCTTGTTCCAATTTTTGAATTTGCTTTTTATGGAGCAGGAGTTTGCGACGGCGTTCTGGTTCCTGGTTCCAGATATTGCCCTCTTCGTAAGGTGCGATATGAACATTGCTCAACCAAACTTCTCCATTTTTCACTTGAGCAAAGCCATCCTTGAGATTGATTCGAGCAGCTCGTACACTCTTGATTTCAGTTCCAGTCAGGACCATTCCTGCCTCTAGCGTATCTACGATTGTATAGTCGTGGCGCGCCTTTTTATTTTGTGCGACGACCTTTCCCTCGCCCTTTGCCATGCTTGGCTCCTTTCTTAGCTACTTCCTTGTAAAAGGGTTTCTTTCCTTTTTTCTTCTTGTCTTTTTGTGAATGCTTACGCTTATCATTTGAGCGTCCTGATTTCCTCTTGTCTTCCTTCTTATCTGAACGACGACTTGAACCACGCCCTCTGTCACTACGATTAGACTGTTTCAAGCCTTTTTCAATTACATCAAACTCACTTGGGATATATGAGAAATCAATTTCACCCGTCATCTTGTCGGCTCTTTCAACTCGGATACGAATCTGTTGCCCTACACGGAAGGTTGTTCCTGATTTTTCTCCACGAAGAGTCAAATCACGTTCGTTGAAATGATAAAATTCAGGTAAATTAGTGATGTGAATCAAGCCTTCAACTGTGTTTGGCAATTCGACAAAGAGACCGAATTTGACAATACTTGATACAACTGCATCGTATTCTTCACCCACGTATTCTTCCATGTACTCAGCCTTTTTCATGGCTTCTACTTCACGCTCAGCCTCGATGGCACGACGTTCACGGTTTGAGGACTGGGTCGCAATCTCTGGAATTACTTGTTCAAAATGCTCTGCTATTTCCGTAGAACGGCCGTAATCACGAATCATACGGTGAACAAGAAGGTCTGGATAACGACGAATCGGACTGGTAAAGTGAGTGTAATAGTCAGCAGCAAGGCCATAGTGGCCGTGATTGTGCTCCGAATAGCGAGCCTGCTGCATAGAGCGAAGAAGCATCATGGACAATACATCTGCATAAGGTTCCCCCTCAACAACACGCATGATGTCTTGGAGGGCCTCCTGGCTAATCTCACTGGCAGTTCCATAAATGCGCAAGCCAAAGCTTGAAGCATAATCAATAAACTTCTGAACCTTTTCAGCCTTTGGCTCCTCGTGAATTCGATAGATGAAAGGCAAATCAAGCTTGCTGAAATGCTCGGCAACTGTTTCGTTGGCCATCAGCATAAAGGACTCAATCATGCGCTCGGCAACACCACGCTGACGAAGAACGATATCAACAGGCTTACCGTGTTTATCCACTAAAATCTTCGCTTCATTGGTATCAAAATTAAGGGCACCACGTTTCACACGCATGTTTTCTAAAATTTCATGGAGCTTAGCCATGAGTTCGATACTTGGAACAATTTTCTGATATTCTTTTCTCTTTTCCACGTCGCCAGCTAGAATATCATTAACATCGCTATAGGTCATACGGAAGCTTGTCTTGATTACCGTTTGTGTAATGGTGTAATTGACCACACGACCATGTTTATCAATTTCCATAATGGCTGACTGGGTCAAGCGATCTACTTGAGGATTGAGTGAGCAGATGCCATTTGACAAACGCTCTGGAAGCATGGGCACCACACGATCTGTCACATAAACAGAAGTCGCACGATTAAGGGCTTCCCTATCAAGGGCAGAACCCTCGGTCACATAATAGGAAACATCAGCGATGTGAACCCCAAGCTCCAGATTTCCATTCTTCAAAGCCTTGATATGCACCGCATCGTCCAAGTCCTTGGCATCAGCACCGTCAATAGTAAAGGTAATCTCATCTCTTAGATCCAGACGGCCTTCCATATCTTTTTGAGACGGAGTATCAGGCACACTTTCTGCTTCCTTAACAACAGCCTCTGGAAACTCTGAGACAATGTCCATAGACTCCAAAACCTCAAGGACATCAATTCCGACATCCGTTGAGTGTCCCACCACGTCGATAACACTCGCGACAAAGAAATCATGTTTCTTACTTGGGTATTTATCGATAAAGACCTTGAGAACTTCGGTTCCCTCGAGTTTAAGGGCTGGTTTCTTCACATAAATCGGTTGACTTATTTTCTGATTTTTCGAACGGATGTAGCCAGCATACTTAGGTTTTTCCTGATCTAGAACGATTTGGCCGACAACAGTTGTCAAACTGTGTTCTAGGATATCGATAATTTTGGCTTCCGCCGCTGTTCCCTTGTTACGATCAGCGACTTTCTTGATGACAACCTCAACAGTATCACCATCAATAGCATAGTTGACATCGTTTTTTCCTACAAAAAGGTCGTCCTCCTCACCTTCCAGACTGACAAAGCCAAAGCCATTTTTATGGGCATGAAAAATCCCTTTGAGAGTAATCTCATGTTTTTTCTTGACTTCCAAGGTCAGACTGCCATCTTCTTCAAAGCGAATCTGGTGCTTTCTTTCCATTAAGGACAAGGTTTTAATCAACTCACGAAAATCCTTGGACTCGTCTTTTCCCAAAGCCTGAGCCAAGTCATTGACCGTTACCTTCCCCTTATCTTGTAAATATTCTTTTATTCTATCTTTCATATTTTCTTTCTAGATTTTTTATTTTCTTTTACTGTAAAACCTTCTCAAATATCTTTTAAAAATAAAAAGAGGCAAAGACCTAGTCCTGCCCATTATTTTCTTATCTACTTGATAATACCGTCAATGCTAAGGCAATGGCTAGCCAGAAAAAGACTAAAATCCCTGTCAAACGCTGCATTACAGCTTCAAAACCGCGTGCTTTACTGCGTTCAAACAAATCACCTGAGCTGGCATCAAATACATTGCTGGATTGGTTTTTGGTTGGTTGCATGAAAATTGCAATCACAATCACAACAGATAATACTAATAAAATGGTTAATAATAGGTTATACATATCAAACTCCTTAAAATCCCTATTATTTTACCATAAAATCTACTTAGATTCAAGATGTAGGGTTACTTTTCTTTCCTTGGGACAATACTTTAAAACCTCAATCTTGTCTGGATGGGTTTTAGAATTTTTACTAGTTAGGTAATTGATACTGCCACAAGAGGAGCATTTGAGATTAATTTTTACTCGCACTAGATTTCCTTTACTTTTAATAATGTTCGAAATTGAAGAAGGTTAAAGAGACAACTAAAGGCAACACAAAGGCTTGTCGCATAAAAGACTGCATGGTAGCCAAATTTTCCTGCTACTGCAGAACCTGCCATAGGACCAACGACACCTCCCAGATAAAAGAATACCTGATTGAAGGCAAAGACCCTCGAAATACCAGCTTTGGGCGTCATCTTGCTGAGAAGGGCATTAACTCCGGGAATCAAAGCACCGGTTCCCAAGCCAAAGAGGAAACGATAGAGTCCTAGTTGAAGGGGGCTAGAGGCATTGGCACAGAGGAGATAGATGATGACTGAATAAAACTGGGCTACAACCAAGAGGCGATGGTTGCCCACCTTGTCACCTAGCTTTCCCATGACTCCTGCACTCATCATACTGGAAAAGCCCATACTGGATACAATCAAACCAGAGACAAAAAGAAGATTCTCTGTCTGCCCTAAGTCGCGCACATACAGAGCTAAGATAGGGCCAATCGATTGGGCTGAAAATTGGATGACAAAACTGGTCAGAAAGAGGTTGACCAAGAGATAGGGGTATTTAACTGATGTAAATAATTCCTTTGTTGGGATGGCTTTTTCCTTGGCCACTGGTTGAAAATCTTCCTTGATAAAGCAAATAGTCAAAACAGCAGCTAAGAATAGAAAACTACCAACCAGTAAGAAAACAGTACGAATGCCAAATAATTCTGCGATAAAGCCACCAATAAAGGGACCAGTTAGAGTACCTGCAACTACGCCTGTAGATAAAGTACCTAAGGCAGAGCCTGATTTCTCCTTGGGAACCTGACTGGCTATCAAGGCCGTTGCATTGGGAACAAATCCCGCAAATACACCGTTTAATAAACGAAGAAAGATTAACCAATAGATATTTGGGACAAAGGCCAAACCTCCCATAGTGATAGTCATGGCCAGACCAGCACGAATCATCATGGGTTTTCGACCGTATTTATCAGCAAGAATCCCCCAGATAGGAGAAAAGAGCGCCGCCGAAATAGCAGAGACAGAAATAGCTAATCCTGCATAAAAAGCGACTTGCTCACTCCCTACACCTAGATTTTCCACGAAGATGGGCATAAAAGGCACAACCAAAGAAATACTGGCTCCAGTCAGAAAATTACCAAACCAGGCAATGCGCAGATTATCCTTCCAGTTAATCTCTGTCATCTTGCCTACCTCCCTCAAGCAGGGAGAACACCTGAGTAAGAAGCTGATCCTGATTGCCATTGTTGTTTAAAACATGGCTAGCCAAACCTTTCTTTTTTTCTAAAGACCACTGGGCTGCCAGACGAAACTCAGCTTCATCTTTGGACAAGTGGTCCCTTTTCATTAAGCGTTCTACTTGGACATCTCGATCCACATAGACCAACCACGTCTCATCAAACCAAGCGCTGTAGTCCTGCTCAAAAAGTAGGGGAATATCCATGAAGAAAATCTCTTCTGTCTGAGCCAACTGGTCTCTCAACGTAGCTAGTTCCTCACGGATAATCTTTCCTTGGATTTGCTTAGACCATTCTCGTTCTTCAGGATTTGAAAAGATAAGACTAGCTAGGAGAGGGCGATTAAGTTCTCCGTTTTCAAGGATGATTTCTTGCCCGAAGTGCTGGACTAGAGCCTCAAACAGACGACCACCAGGTTTCTGTAGTTGGTGAACGACTGCGTCGGCATCCACTACTTGAAAGCCTTGCTTTCTTAGAAAATTTGTCACGGTTGACTTACCGGAGGCAATTCCCCCAGTGATTCCAATGATTTTTCCCATCAGCCCCTCCTTTGGCACTGAGGACAAAAATGGGTGCCTCGTCCACCTAGTTGGATTTTCTCAATGATGATGCCACAACGTGAACATTCTTGACCAGCCTTGTCATAGACTTGATGAAAATCCTGCATGGTTCCATCTTCCCCAAAGGCATTGGTATAAGTCCGAATGGTGGAACCACCTTTTTCAACAGCCTGTCCCAAAACAGCAATGGTCTGGTCATGAATGGCAGTCGCTTCTTCTGCTGTCAAAGTCTGGGAAGGTCTAGCTGGATGAACCTGAGCTCGCCAGAGAACCTCATCCACATAGATATTGCCAAGTCCAGCTACCAAAGTCTGGTCTAAAAGATGGGATTTGATAGGCTTTTTAGATTTAGCTAGAGCTACTTGAAAGACCTGCACATCAAAGTCTTGTTCGCTTGGTTCAGGACCTAGTTTTTTAGAAATAAAGTAGGCGTCTAAAAGGTCAGGAGCCAAGAGTTCCATAGTACCAAACTTGCGAACATCCTCATAAACAAGCGTGCCACCATCTTCAAACTGAAAGAAAACATGGGCATGTTTGCGTTCAAGCACTTGGTTCGGATAGTAAAAATACTTGCCCTCCATCCGCAAATGGGAAATCAAGACCTTGTCTGTCAGGTAAAAAAGCAAATATTTTCCCCGACGTTCCATTGACTCAATAATCTGACCAGGCACTTCCTTTTGAAATTCGTCCAAGTCCGTTTTAATCATCTTGGGATAGCGAATTTCTATACTCGAAATCTTCTTACCCAAAATCAATTTTTCCAAGCCACGTCGAACGGTTTCAACCTCAGGTAATTCAGGCATAAGTCCTCCTTCTGTAAAAACAAGAAGCAGGCATGAGCCCACCTCTGCTTAGTATTCTTTTTCATTATAGCCAAAGTCAGCCAAATCTAGCTTTTTATCACGCCAGTTTTTCTTGACCTTGACCCATGTTTCTAGGAAGACCTTATCTCCTAGCATCAGTTCAATATCGCGACGGGCCATGCTACCGATTTTCTTAAGCATAGCGCCACCTTTACCGATGATAATCCCTTTTTGGCTATCTCGCTCGACCATGATGGTTGCACGGATATGAACCTTATCAGTCTCTTCATCTCGTTTCATAGAATCAACCACTACTGCGACAGAATGCGGAATCTCTTCACGAGTTAGGTGCAAGACTTTCTCGCGAACCATCTCTGAAACCAAGAAACGTTCTGGATGGTCTGTGATTTGGTCAGCTGGGAAATATTGGAAACCTTCGTCCAGATTTTCACTCAAAATATCCACTAAACGAGATACGTTATTTCCCTGAAGGGCTGAGATAGGGACAATCTCCTTAAATTCCATTTGGTTACGGAAATCATCAATCTGAGACAAAAGCTGGTCTGGGTGAACCTTATCGATCTTGTTCACCACCAAAATCACAGGAACCTTGGCAGTCTTGAGACGCTCGATAATCATGTCGTCCCCTTTACCACGCGCTTCATCAGCAGGTACCATGAAAAGAACTGTATCCACTTCACGAAGGGTACTGTAGGCAGACTCAACCATAAAATCTCCAAGAGCTGTTTTAGGCTTGTGAATCCCTGGTGTGTCGATAAAGACGATTTGTTCCTTATCAGTTGTGTAAATTCCCATAATTTTGTTGCGCGTTGTCTGCGCCTTGTCACTCATAATGGCAATCTTTTGCCCCATGACATGATTTAAAAAAGTTGACTTCCCAACGTTGGGACGTCCTAAAATGGCTACAAAGCCTGATTTAAAAGTCATAATTTCCTCTTGCTATTTAAAATAATAAATCCCAGATTCGTGGGAGAAAAATCAATGCGCCTGTTAAGGCTGCGAAAAGAGAGACCACTAATACCGCGCCAGCCGCCATATCCTTGGCATTTTTAGCCAGCATAGAAAAGTGATAGTGACTGGCCAAATCCACCACATTCTCGATAGCAGAATTGATAATTTCAAAGGCTACTACCAAAAAAATGCTCAATAGGAGAAAGAGCCATTCGATTCGTGACACCTGAAAAACAAAACCTGCGAGGATGACCACGAGAGCCGTCACCGCATGTTTTCGCATATTGCGTTCTTCCTTTATGGCAGTAAAAATTCCTGTAAGAGCAAATTCTAAACTGGATATCAGGTCACGATTTTTCCATTTTCGTTTATTGTCTTGTGAGTCCATAGGCTGTCAAAATTTCTTCTTGTAAACCGAACATCTCCGCTTCTTCTTCCGGAGTGTAGTGATCATAGCCGTTAATATGTAAAAAGCCGTGTACTGCCAAGAAGCCCATCTCACGCTCAAAGCTGTGGCCATATTCCTCAGCCTGCTCATGAGCCTTATCAATAGAGATGAACAATTCCCCAATATAGGCATCAAACTCAGACATCATCTCTGCTAATTCTGGATTTTCAAGCAAATCTTCTTCGTCAAAGGCAATTTCCAACTCTGGTTTATATTCAAGGCTGATGACATCTGTCGGACGGTCGGTGTCACGGTACTCCAGATTGAGTTCATGACTACGCTCATTGGTCACAAAGGTAACTGCCATCTCCTTGTCTTCTTTTCCTAATTTTTGGGCTGCAAATTCCAAAATCTCTTGGGTTTGTTGCAACATTTCTTTTGAAACTTTACCAGTTTCATCTACCATTTCAATATACATGTGCTTCTCGTTTCTCTTTACTTGGCTTTATTATACCACATTTCCATGATTTTATTCTACCTTTTTGATATAATACTATGGAATACAATCACAAGGAGAGAACGATGTCATTTGACGGATTTTTTTTACACCACATGGTTGAGGAATTGCGAAGAGAATTAGTGAATGGTCGCATTCAGAAAATCAATCAACCTTTTGAACAAGAGTTGGTCTTGCAAATCCGTAGCAATCGCCAAAGTCATCGCCTGCTCCTTTCTGCCCATCCAGTTTTTGGACGCATTCAGCTGACCCAAACAACTTTTGAAAACCCAGCCCAGCCTTCTACCTTTATCATGGTTTTAAGAAAATATTTGCAGGGTGCCCTGATTGAGTCGATTGAGCAAGTGGAAAATGACCGTATTGTGGAAATTACGGTTTCTAATAAAAACGAGATTGGGGACCATATTCAGGCTACCTTGATTATCGAAATTATGGGGAAACACAGTAATATTCTACTGGTCGATAAAAGCAGTCATAAAATCCTCGAAGTTATCAAACATGTTGGCTTTTCACAAAATAGCTACCGCACCTTGCTTCCTGGATCGACCTATATCGCTCCGCCAAGTACGGAAGCTCTCAATCCTTTTACAATCAAGGACGAGAAACTTTTTGAAATCCTGCAAACACAGGAAACGACAGCTAAAAATCTTCAAAGCCTCTTTCAAGGTCTGGGACGCGATACGGCAAATGAATTGGAAAGGATACTGGTTAGTGAAAAACTTTCCACTTTCCGAAACTTTTTCAATCAAGAAACCAAGCCATGCTTGACTGAGACTTCCTTCAGCCCAGTTCCTTTTGCAAATCAGGTGGGAGAGCCTTTTGCCAGTCTTTCTGATTTGTTGGACACCTACTATAAGGATAAGGCTGAGCGCGACCGCGTAAAACAGCAAGCCAGTGAACTGATTCGTCGTGTTGAAAATGAACTTCAAAAAAATCGTCATAAGCTTAAAAAACAAGAAAAAGAGTTACTGGCGACAGACAACGCTGAAGAATTTCGTCAAAAGGGGGAATTACTGACAACCTTCCTCCATCAAGTTCCTAATGACCAAGATCAGGTTATCCTAGACAACTACTATACTAATCAACCTATCACAATTGCGCTTGATAAGGCCTTGACTCCCAACCAGAATGCCCAACGCTATTTTAAACGGTATCAGAAACTCAAAGAAGCTGTCAAATACTTGACTGAGCTGATTGAGGAAACCAAGGCAACCATTCTCTATCTGGAAAGTGTAGAAACCGTCCTCAACCAAGCTGGACTAGAAGAAATCGCTGAAATCCGTGAAGAATTGATCCAAACAGGTTTTATCCGCAGAAGACAACGGGAGAAAATCCAGAAACGCAAAAAACCAGAACAATATCTAGCAAGCGATGGCAAAACCATCATCTATGTCGGTCGCAATAACCTGCAAAATGAGGAGCTAACCTTTAAAATGGCCCGCAAGGAGGAACTTTGGTTCCATGCCAAGGACATTCCTGGAAGCCATGTTGTCATCTCAGGCAATCTTGACCCATCCGATGAAGTCAAGACAGACGCGGCAGAACTAGCCGCCTACTTCTCTCAAGGTCGCCTGTCAAATCTGGTGCAGGTAGATATGATTGAAGTCAAGAAACTCAACAAACCAACTGGCGGAAAACCAGGCTTTGTCACTTACACAGGACAAAAGACCCTCCGTGTCACACCAGACCCCGAAAAAATTACATCCATGAAAAAATCCTGATTTTACTTAAAATCAGGATTTTTAACTTACTATTCACTCAAATCATATTCATACTCAATGAAAATCAAAGAGCAAACTAGGAAGCTAGCCGCAGGTTGCTCAAAGCACTGCTTTGAGGTTGTAGATAAGACTGACAAAGTCAATCACATACATCACCCAAGGAGACGCTGACGTGGTTTGAAGAGATTTTCGAAGAGTATCAATTATAGGACTAATCTTTGCCACCTAGCTTCTCATTGATTTTCATCATCACACTAGCAATTTTTTCACCCCAATAAGGATCTGAGGCATATTCCACATTCATACCAGATGCCTTGTTTCCAAGGAAAGTTCTGCCCCTATCGATATAATTTTCCTTAATCCACTTGCTTGCACCTAAAATTCCCTTATCCACATCATCAAATGTCTTGGCAGAAAGGTAAGGGGTCGTATCATAGGCTGTAATTCCAAAGAAATTATTCTTATCTTTGGCAATCTTACTTCGTCCCCAATCACTTTCTAAAGCACTATGGGCAAGGAGGTAAAGGGCATTGATATGATAATGTTCTTCGGCTTCCTTAAAAGTAGCTCCCTTATTTTCTAAGAGACTATTATTAATATTTAGCAAACTAAATACCTTATCCAAGTCTTCAGCACTATAGTTTGTAGCCTCTGTTAAATCTTTGAAAAGGAAGGGATTCTCAAGCTTAAAACCATCAAAATGCAACCCATCTGCCGAATAATATTTCTTGCCTACTTCCATATCAGAAAGATGAGAAGCTACTGGGATACTAGCATTCTGAGCCACATAGTGATAAAAACGGTGGCCATCACTCTCATAATAAGGGATAAAATCCTTACTAGCATCTAATGCTTGTAAATCTTCTGTTTTCATATAGCCTGACAAACCAGAAACAGTAATAGCCAGATGCTTATCATCACTTTTTCTATCCTTATCTAGCCAGACGACACTACCTTGCGATATATAGGAGAGCTTTTCACCATCTGCATCATAAACATTTGCAGTCACTGGAAGGACCTGATAATACTCAGAGCTAGTCTTGGGCTCCTTATGCCATTTTCCATCGTTTCCTAGCTGATGACCATCAATAGTCTCATTTTTTGCCATGTAGCCAGCAGATTTGAAGTAGTACCAGGCTTGACTATGAGAATCATAGACCCATTCTTTTTCAGCCATTTTGCCATCAGATTTGAGGTAAAACCATGATTCTTTATCCAAAATCCATTCATTGGCTGCCATATAGCCTCCGGATTTTAGATAATAATAGTGACCATTATCAAAAATCCATTCTTTATCAGCATGATTCCCATTTTCTTTAATGTAAAACCAAGATTGGTATTGTTTGTCAAAAAGCCAACCTTTCTGTACTTTAGCGCCACTAGCACTCACATAAGCCTGTTCAATCCACTGACTTGTCAGTAAATAACCACCAGATTTGAAATAATAGTCCTTACCTTTGATTTGGAGCCATTCTTTCTCTGCGTGTTGGCCATCTGCTTTGATATAAAACCAAGCATCATATTGAGAATCATAGACCCAGTCTTCTATTACCTTGACACCTGTAGCACCGACATAGGAAGCTCCTAGCCAAGCATTTCTTTTCATCTTTCCATCTTGGTCAAGATAATAGAGGACTCCCTTGTCTTCTATCCATTCTGACTTGGCCATATAGCCACCAGATTTGAGGTAAAAATAGTCATCACCTTGCTTTAGCCATTCATTTTCAGCATAGTTGGCATCTTCTTTTATATAAAACCAAGATTGATAGTGAGCATCAAAAACCCACTCATTAGCTGCTTGACTCCCATCTGCTTTCAGGTATTGTTTTCCTTGCCAAGTACCATCACTAGCCATTGCACTCTCTGGTCTGGCTAAGAAAAATAGCAGAGCTAAAAAAACAAATCTCAATTTCTTCATAAACTTTCTTCCTCTGTTCTTTCTATTTTATTGTATCAAAATTCTCTATAATCAACATTACAAACTGATAAAAAATCAAGAACAGATTGATTGCAGTTTACCTCAGAGACTCTTTTACTTCCTTGCGTAGATCTTCCAGACTGCTAATGCCGTATTTGTCCATGGCTTTTGGCAGATTTTCGATGATATCAGGACAGGCATATGGATTGGTAAAGTTGGCTGTTCCAACTCCAATAGCAGATGCTCCAGCCAGATACATTTCTAGGGCAGCTTCTGCCGAATCCACTCCTCCCATTCCAATGATAGGCAGGTCTGTTGTTTGGGCGACTTGGCGGATAAGTTTGAGGGCTACTGGAAAGACTGCTGGACCAGACATTCCACCTGTTCCATTGGCCAAGATTGGTTTTCTGGTTTTGAGGTCAAAACGCATTCCAACCAGAGTATTAATCATAGTCAAGCCACTTGCTCCTGCATCCTCTGCTGCCTTTGCGACAGTAACGATATCGGTCACACTAGGGGTTAATTTGACATAAACTGGCACATCAGAGGCTTCCACAGCTGCTTTCACCACATCATAAGCTAAATCTGGATCTTGACCAATCAAGAGTCCATGATTACAGTGATCTACGTTGGGACAAGAAATATTGAGCTCAATAGCCTTCACATTAGTTGCCTTGGAAATACCATGAGAAACAGCCGCATACTCTTGTTTTGAAAAACCAGCTACATTGGCAATAATAGGAAGATTTGGATATTCTCTTTCCAACCAAGGTAGCTTTTCAGCCAAAACAACTTCCAAACCAGGATTTTGCAAACCGATTGCATTAAGCATACCAGCGGGTGTTTCTGCCACCCTTGGAGTTGGATTGCCAAAACGGGGTTCAAGAGTTGTCGCCTTGATCATAATAGAACCCAAAAGGTCTAAATCATAGTACTTGGCATACTCTTGACCAAAACCAAAACAGCCTGATGCTGGAATAATCGGATTTTTCAAATCCAAACCAGGTAGAGAAACTTGTAAACGATTTGTAGTCATAATTTTCTCCTTATAATACAACTGTTCCTGTACGGAAAACAGGGCCATCTTCACAGACGCGTTGGCTGACCGTCTCGCTTTCTGGCACTTTTAGGACGCAGGCATAGCAAGCCCCCATCCCACAAGCCATACGAGATTCTAGAGATAGATAGGCTCTTGGGTGGTCATAAAAGGTTTGATTGATATACTTCATCATGCCAGGCGCCCCACATGAGTAAACAGCATCAAACTGACTGTCTAAATCATTAATGACGACGGAAACATTGCCCTTAATACCATAAGAACCATCATCTGTCGTTACAAAGACTTGACTATATTGGGCTAATTCTTTTTCAAGGATAACAGCAGCCTTATTAGCAAATCCGAGAACTGTCACTACTTTCACACCACGCGCATGCAATTCCTTGGCCACCTCAAGCAAGGGTGGGACACCAATCCCCCCTCCAACTAAGAGAATCTGGCTCTGCTCATCTAGGTCAGACAAGTCAAATCCATTTCCCTGAGGTCCCATCACATCAAGAGTATCTCCCTGACTTAAGGTTGAAAAAATAGCTGTACCAGCACCTTCAATCCGGTAAATGAGATGACACTGCTTGTTAACCTTATCAATAGATGAAATTGAAATAGGACGACGCAAAAGATGGGCATCATCAGGCACGCGCAGATGTAGAAATTGACCTGCTCGCATGGCTTCAACCATTTCCCCTTCTAGGACTAATTCAAAGATTGCTGGCGCGATTTCCTCCTGTGCAACCACCTTCATGGTCTCCAAACGAATTGCACCCAAACGTTTCTTACATGTGAGATTCATGACTTTTCCTCCTTAATTTTTAAGGGGATCAGACAAAGAAAAGACCTTGCTAGTGCAAGGCCTCAGTTAAAATCGTACAACACAAGAGAGCACACTCAAAAAGTCTCCTCTAGAAAATTGTACTATTCTTTTATCTGACACCTTGTGAGTCTCTCTGGACTCCCCTTAAAGGTTAAATTTTTACTAGTATACTCTTTCAGCTAAAAAAAGTCAAGTAGAAAACGAACATTCTACTTGACCTCACGAGATTATTTTTCACGAATGACTTCTACCTTGTAGCCATCAGGGTCTTTGACAAAGTAATAGTTAGGCGCAGTTCCTGGTAGGCCATTTGGCTCAGTAACTTCATAACCTTTGGCACTATGCTCTTGATGAAGTGCCTCAAGATCAGGTGTACTGAGGGCGATATGGGCAAACCCATCTCCAACCACATAAGGACCATGATCGTAGTTATAAGTCAACTCCAACTCATAGTCGTCACCCTCAAGACCTAGATAGACAATCGTGAAGGCATGGTCTGGAAAATCTCTGCGACGCAATTCTTTAAAACCAAAAGCATCTTGATAAAATGCGATTGATTTTTCAAGATTTTCTACTCGCAAGCAAGTGTGTAGCATTTTTGAAGCCATATTTTTCTCCTTTATTTTCAAAAAGACTGGGACAATCCTGTTCCAGTCTTATCTGTTATTATTTACCAAGTTTTGCTTTCGCTGCATCTGCAAGAGCTGTGAAAGCTGCTGCATCGTTAACAGCCAAGTCAGCAAGCATTTTACGGTTAACTTCGATCTCAGCCAATTTCAAACCATGCATCAATTGTGAGTATGAAAGTCCGTTCATACGAGCTGCCGCATTGATACGAGTGATCCACAATTTGCGGAAGTCACGTTTTTTCTGACGACGGTCACGGTATGCATAGTAGTAAGAGTTCATTACTTGTTCTTTTGCAGTACGGAACAAGATGTGTTTAGCTCCATAGTAACCTTTTGCTAATTTAAGAATACGTTTACGACGTTTGCGTGATACAACGCCACCTTTAACACGTGCCATGTTTTATTTCCTCCAAATATTTCCTAGAATTGTTTACTTACTGTTAGGCTATTATTTCAAGCGAGTAAGCATTGCTTTGATACGTTTGTAATCTCCTGAATGCACCATAGATGCTTTACGAAGATGACGACGTTGTTTCTTAGTTTTTCCGTGGAAACGGTGAGAAGTGTAAGCACGGAAACGTTTAAGTCCACCAGAACCTGTACGTTTGAAACGTTTAGCTGATGCGCGGTGTGTTTTTTGTTTTGGCATGATTTTTTCTCCTTTATTTAACTTTCTGACAATTATTTTTTGTCAGTCGCTGGCGCCAATTGCATGAACATTTGACGTCCATCCATTTTAGCACGTTGTTCGATGATGGCAATATCTTGAGTTGCTTCAGCAAACTCGGCTAAAACTTTTGCACCAATCTCTTTATGGGTAATCATACGACCCTTAAAGCGAATAGATACCTTAACTTTATTTCCTTTTTCAAGGAATTTGCGTGCATTGCGAAGTTTTGTATCAAAGTCACCCTTGTCAATAGTTGGACTTAGACGAACTTCTTTCACAGTAACAACACTTTGTTTTTTACGTTGTTCTTTTTGCTTCTTCTGGTACTCAAACTTGAACTTACCGTAGTCCATAATTTTTGCAACAGGCGGTTTGGCTTGGGGTTGAATCAATACTAGGTCAACATTAGCGTTATCAGCCAAAGCTTGCGCTTCACTGAGTGGCTTGATGCCTAGCTGTTCTCCTTCAAGACCAATCAAGCGAACTTCACGTACACGAATCTCATCATTGATGAATAAGTCTTGCTTTGCTATGGTTTTCACCTCTTTTGTTTTATTAGAGAAAAACAATAGCGGACTCGTAAATATACAAGCCCGCACGTTATGATAGCGTTTCTTAGAAACTTTTCATCCGTAGGGCCAGGCAACTTAATGTCACAAGGCGAGAAGCTCTCACTTCTGCTTTTCTCAACTTTTATATGATACCAAGTTTTCTAGACCTTGTCAAGATAAAAAGTTATTTTTTTGAAAAGTTTGTGCTCACTAACCAACCGTTTCGATTTTCCAACTTTTCCAACCTTTAAAGCGTATAGCTCCTTGCTGATCAGTTCGGTAAACTTTACTATTGATATCTTCCAGTCGGGACAAGGTTTCCTGATGAGGGAGTTTCGTTCGATTGTTCTTTCCAACTGAAATGAGAGTGATCTCCGGTTTGAGCTGTTCTAAAAAAGTTAAACTTGATGATTTTTTAGAACCATGTTGGCTAGCTTTCAAAACATCCACTTCTAGGTCAGGATATTGCCTCAGCAATTCCTTCTCTCCTTTCTCCTCCAAATTTCCCGTGAAGAGAAAGTGCTTATCCAAGAGTTTTCCATACAGAACCAGAGAATCATCATGACCTCCATCTCCAATTTTCCTTGGAGATAGGACTTCTAACTGACTTCCAAAAATTGGCAAGTTCTCTCCTGCTGTCACACTGCGCACCTTGGTTTGAGTCGCTTGTAGTTCTGCCACAAATTCCTTCTGTTTCAGACTGCCTTTTGATACTAAAATCTCCCCTACATGGAAAGCCTTAGTCACCTCCAACAAATCTCCAACATGCTCCTTGTCCGTATTTGTCAAAATCAGCTGGTCAATCTTGGCCACTCCTCGACTTTTGAAATAGGGAATCAAGGTTCGCTGGGCATTGCTGGTCGTCGCCTTTTCTTGCCATTTTTCGATTTTCTTATCAGATTTTGCCTTACCGCCCACATCTATGAGAATGGTCTTCCCATTTACATCCCGTAGGAAAATACTTTCTCCTTGCTCCACATCCAGCATGGTAATTTCATTTTCCAGTGGATACTTGGTCAGGAAAAAGAGACCCACAATAAGTAAGCTGAAGCCAGCTACTCTTTTGATATTTTTCCTCAAATCATAGACTAAAGCTAAGGAAATTAACAATAAGATTAAAAGCCATGAATTGGGTTGTCCAAAGACCAAAGGTCTACTTGCCACCTGTGACACTAAGCGAATCATTCCCTCTAACCATTCAAAAATAAAATTCAGCTGAATGACTGGATAGAGAAAGGAAAGGGCAAATAAGATAGACAAGAGGGGTAAGAAGACCAAGTCAAAAAGAAAGGAAAAGACAAAGGTCAAAAGAATTGACCAAGGTTGAAATTCTGCAAAATAGAAGGATAAAATGGGTAATATGCCCAAGGAGATGACTAGACTTTCTCTGGCAACAGCCTTGAGTCCCTCGCCTTCTTTGCTGGTCATGGTCAGGATAAAAGCATAAGCACAGGACAAGACTCCTCCTGCTGTCAAGAAAAAGTTTGGCATGACAATAAAGAGGACAAGCACCGTCAGGGCAAAATTATCCAAGCCCTTAACACCATGTTGAGCCAGTAACTTCTGCAAGAGACTGCGAATGACTGATGCTGAAAACCCTGTCAGCCCTGCATAGACAAGGGAAAAGGGATAGGTCAGCCATTTCAACTTTTCTTGGGTCAAGCCCAATCGCAAGAGAAGTTTCTTAAATCCATCCATGAAAAATCCTACCTGCATACCAGACAAAGCAAAAAGGTGGATAATTCCTAAACTAGAATAAAGCTCATTCATCTCCTCAAAATCTGTATCCAGATGCCCTAACAAGAGCCCTGTCATGTAATTGCGCATAGGATCTGGAAAGTGCGTCTTAATCCAAACTACAGCCTTTCGGCGTACACTGGACAGGTTTTCACCTATATCCCAACTGCTAACCTTTTGAAGTGACTGGATTCTTTTAATATTGATAATCTGGTAAATTCCCTGAGTCTTCAGATAGGCTTGATAGTTAAATCCACCAAAATTCCTCTGCCCCTCTGGCTCCGAAAGTTTTCCTTCTAGTTCTATCTCATGAAGGGCTGTTAAATCTTGAAAGGCTTCTTTTTCCTCCTCAGACTGGAGTTTATAATAAACTTGAAAAATGCGTCCATCAGCCTTGCCACGAAAGGACAGACTATCTCCATTGACCTTAATAGTGTCGGGCAGAATCCGTACCCTTTCAACAGAATCCGCCAAATTTTGACTCGCTTGACCCTGTTGCCAATTTTGAAACAGAAACCAGAAGGCAAAGATTCCGCAAATAACTAGAACTTTTCCAGCAGGTTTCCAAGGAAATTGGATAAAGAGACAGATTAGCAGAAAAACGAAGCCCAATAAAGCAAGATAGGATGCTGAGAAAATAGCATAGTAAAGCCAGAGTAATAGAAAACTCAGGTAAATTAAGGGAATAGGGAAATTCTTAATCCACTGTAACATAATCTTTTAGCTTTTCTATGGTCTTGGCACCAATGCCAGAGACTTTCTTGAGTTCATCAACCGACTTGAATTTCCCATTTGCCTCACGATGGTCGATAATGTCCTGAGCTCGTTTTCCTCCCAGTCCCTTGACCTGCTTGAGTTCTTCCAGACTGGCCTTGTTGAGATTGACCTTCTTGTCCTTGCTTGTTGAAGAAGGCGCTCCAGAACCTGCCTGTTGACTAGCTGATTCTTCTCCCTTAGTTGGAACGTAAACCAGAGCCTCATCACTAACTTTCTGAGCTAGATTGAGCGACTTGCTATCTGCTTGCTCTGTCAAGCCACCAGCCTTTTGAATAGCATCATTGACCCGACTACCTACTGGCAAGTCATAAATCCCTGGCGATTTGACAGCACCCTTCACATCTACTGTGATTAGATCTTGTTCAAGAGGTTCTTCCTTTTCTTCCTTCTTCACATCCTTTTCGGATACCGAATCCTTGGAAACAGCTGCAACTTCTGCCTGCAAATTCGTTTCCTTGACAGGTGTTTGTGGAGCTGGCTTTAGCAGGAAAAATCCGCCGACAAGCAAGCCTAGAGCAGTACAAATGACGATGATTTTATACTCTTTGATTTTCTCGATAATTGCTTCCATATTTTCTCCTCTCTTAGATTATTCGTAAGAGGAAGAAAAAACAGTTGAAAATTTCTTCTCAACTGCTTATTTATTTGCAAAATAGTCTTCCTTAGTCAAGACATAATGAACTCTTGTAACGATTCGGCCTTCTTCATGCTGGTCCATACAAGCATATGGTTCTTCATGGGAAAAGCGCATGCCTGATTTCTCCATGACCTTGCCAGATGCGGGATTATCCTTATCGTGAAGGGCGGTCAACTTGTTCATTCCAATCTTCTCAAAAGCCAGCTCAATCACGGCACGATTGGCTTCTGTCGTTAATCCTTGATTCCAATACTTTTTATTGATAATGTAGCCAATAGCCGCCTTCTTAAGAGCAGGATCAATCTTGTGCAAATCAATTGTTCCGATAAATTTGCCATTGCTTTTTAGTTCTATTCCCCAACGTCCCAAGGGATTAGCCAAGTAGAACTGAGCAATATTATTTTTGGTTTCTTCTAAATTTTGATTGGTTAGAAAAGTGTAACGTGTATTATCCTTATCCGAGGCATAGTCAAACATTTCTTCTGCATCATCCAAGGTTACAGGTCTAAGCAATAAACGCTCAGTCTCGACTATTGGATACTGAGCTAGTTTTAAAAAGATTGATTCCATACGTTTCTACCATTCAAAAGTATTTTCTATCAGTCTAGCATAAAAAAGAAGTTACAACAAGTTTTCCTTGCTTTTTAAAGCGGTTTCATATAGAATAAAATCATCACCTTATTTTTATAGATAATGTGATAAATCATTTACAACCCGTCAATAGAAAGGGAGTTTTTCTCTATGTTAATCGGAATTCCAAAAGAAATTAAGAATAATGAAAACCGTGTTGCCCTCACACCTGCTGGTGTCCTCAGCTTAGTCGGTCGTGGTCATCGCGTCCTTATCGAAACAAATGCTGGTCTCGGTTCAGGCTTTACTGATGCTGACTATCAAAAGCAAGGAGCTGAAATTGTCGCTAGTGCTGGTGAAGCTTGGGCTGCAAAGTTAGTCGTGAAAGTAAAAGAACCATTACCTTCTGAATATGAGTACTTGCGTGACGACCTGCTTCTCTTCACCTACTTGCACATGGCCGCTGCTCCTGAATTAGCAGATGCTATGCTAGCAGCAAAAACAACAGGGATTGCCTATGAAACTGTCCATGATTCCCAAGGCCAGTTACCACTCCTCGTTCCTATGAGTGAGGTTGCAGGCCGTATGGCAGTCCAAATCGGAGCTCACTTCCTAACCAAACAAGCAGGAGGTTCTGGCGTCCTACTGGGTGGTGTACCGGGTGTACCTAAAGGAAAAGTAACCATCATCGGTGGTGGTGTCGTAGGGACCCATGCTGCCCGCATCGCTTTAGGATTGGGAGCGCAAGTGACCATCCTTGATATCAGTGCTAAACGTCTCTCCGTTTTAGAGGAGGTCTTTGGTCATCAAATCCAAACCCTTATGTCCAATTCATTCAACATCGAAGCCAGTGTGAGAGATGCGGATGTTGTGATTGGGGCGGTTCTCATCCCAGGTGCCAAAGCACCAAAATTGGTGACAGATGAGATGGTCAAGCAAATGCGTCCAGGCTCTGTCATTGTGGACGTTGCCATTGACCAAGGGGGCGTTATCGAGACAGCTGACCGTGTCACAACGCACGATGAGCCTGTATATGAAAAACACGGTGTGCTCCACTATGCCGTTGCCAACATCCCTGGTGCAGTTGCCCATACTTCTACCATTGCCCTAACCAATGTCACTCTTCCTTATATCGAAGCTTTGGCTGGTAAAGGTTTTGTACAAGCAATCGCTGAAGACGAGGGCTTGCGCCAAGGTGTTACCACTTATCAAGGTTACTTAACCAGTCTTCCAGTAGCCCAAGGTCTCGATAAAAAACATACTCCAATTGATGAACTAGTATAAAAAATCTAATTATCAGATAAAAGAAAGAGCAAGTCCACCTGAACTGCTCTTTTTTGTTATTCTGTTTCTTCTTGGACTTCTTCACGCTCTTCATTTTTAATTGGAGCTGGTTCATAAGCTCGGATAATCTGAGCGACAACAGGATGGCGAACCACATCCTTAGCTGAAAAATGAACAAAGTCAATCTGATGGATGTTCTTGAGTTTTTCTTGAGCATCAATCAGACCAGACTTGACGTTACGTGGCAGGTCAATCTGACTGATATCTCCATTGACAATCATCTTAGAATTAAAGCCTAAACGAGTCAAAAACATCTTCATCTGCATGATGGTCGTATTTTGCGCCTCATCGAGAATGACAAAGGCATCATCCAAGGTCCGTCCACGCATATAGGCAAGGGGCGCAATCTCGATAATTTCACGCTCCATGAGACGAGTCGTTTGGTCTTTCCCCAGAATCTGATACAAGGCATCATAAACAGGTCTAAGGTAAGGATCTACCTTCTCCTTAAGATCACCCGGAAGAAAACCTAGACTCTCTCCTGCTTCCACCGCTGGGCGTGTCAGGATAATTCGTTTGACCTGCCCACGTTTAAGGGCTGTCACTGCCAAGGTAACTGCAAGAAAGGTCTTCCCAGTTCCTGCAGGTCCGATTCCAAAGGTCACATCATGCTGTTTGACACTGTCCACATAAAGTTTTTGACCCAAGGTTTTGACACGGATAGGCTTCCCAGTATTATCCTTGATGATTTCTTCTTCGTAAAGGGCGACAAACTTGTCGATTTCATCGTTTTTGACCATATTAATCGCAGTCACCACATCTGGCGTACCAACGGTCATTCCACGATTCACCAAGACCATCAAGGCTTGGATAACCTGACGGGCTTCCTCACATGCAGCTTCTTCTCCCAAAACCTGCACAATCTCCGTACGAGCATGAATCACCACATTGAGCTCTTCTTCCATCAAACGAAGATGGCGTTCATTAGAACCAAAAAGATGAAACAGGTCATCTGGATGACTCAGTTGAATGTCTATTGAATGTTCCTTCAAATAAAGAACCTCTCTAATCCTTTTATTTCTTTTTATTATAGCAAAGGGGTGGAGAAATTACTAGCCCAAACCCAATGAATCATGCTAGTGTTCTAAGTATTCTTGCCAGATAGCGTCAAAGTCTCCTAGGTTGAAAGAGAAACTGGCATGTTCTTCCAAAAAGCGACTGACCTCATCAAAATCATCTGAGTGTTTTGGAAATGTTGACTCTTCAAAAGCTAGGTCTGCCAAGATGGCTTTGGGACTGTTACTTTTAGGATTGCGCTCAGTCATGAGCCAAGTGTAAAATGATTTTCTCAATTCTTTCTCCTATCAAGACTTTTTTTGATGAAACTTTTCTGATTTTTAAAAATTACTGGACTTAGCCTCTAACACATAGTGGTTTATAAAATCCGTTTTCGCATCAGTATAGGCGTCTCGATTGTGTTCAAATTTTTTCCACAAACTGAGTTTTAATTCCTGATACGCTTGGGCAATATCTGAATGCTGGCAGAGATAATCTCTAAAATAAATCTCGTCATGATCTCCCGTCATTCGCAAATGTAAATGAAAAACTTTCTCAGCAAATCCCTGCTCTGTATATCCTTTATTTAGCGAAATCCTGTTAGGACTCTCCGACATCACTATCCACCCATTCTTCACCAATAAATCCCTAACTCTTGCTAAATCCTCTATTCTACCTACTTCTAACAGAATATCAACGATATTTTTGGCCCAAATATTAGGGATAGCAGTGCTACCGATATGTTCTATTCTTTTAATAACATTTGCACCCAATATTTTTTTCAGACTTGTTTTCTCCAATTCGTACCAGTCTTTCCACTCTGACTTGTGCTCTACTAGAAAAATAGGAAAAAGTTGCCAGAGTTCCTCTAAACTCATTTCTTCAAATTTCTTTATCATGTCTATAAGAGCTAAATCAACTCTGTCCCAAACTGGTCTTGCTTGATTTTGCCAGCCTTCATCAAACCACCAAGTGCTTTCTTGAACTGACCTTTAGAAATACCAAAGGTTGCCTTGATGTCGTCTGGAGATGACTTATCATTTAAGGTCATGAAACCGCCATTGCTTTCCAAATAGGTCAAAATCATCTGGGCATCATTTTCCAACATCTCAAAAGAACGTGGTTTAAGGGAAAGGTTCAAGGTACGGTCCACTTCACGGAAACCAATGACACGCGCATCTAATACTTGACCCAAACGTGGCTCTGCATAGCGCTCGCTAGGATGGATAAAGCCAAGCATGTTATTTTCTGGCAGATAGACAAAGGTACCTGACAGCTTGAGGCGGTAAACAATGGCTGGCCAGTTTTGGTTCTGCATGTTGTTATATGCAGGTCGAGCCAGACGTTGGAAGTCTTCTTGATAAGCCAAGAGTCCCCAGATACGGTCTTTCTTGTCCACTTCAAGACGGATATAGAGTTGGTCGCCTTTCTTAGGCCAGAGTTCCTTGAGCTCAGGAAGAATATCGAGTGACACAACGATTTCCTTGTCAGGAAGTCCTGTATCCACAAAAACACCCAAGTCCTTACGAACTTCTGTAACACGTCCCCAACCAAATTGGTCCTGAGTAGCAGTCACTTCTAGAGTCGTCAAACGGAGTTTTTGCTTCATATCTGTATAGGCGAAACCTTTAACCGTATCCCCTACTGTATGCTGACCTTCTTCCTTAGCAAGAGCATAGGTTTGGCCATCCTTTTGCACAAAGTAAAAACGGTCATTATCATCGATGATGAGTCCAACGATAAAACTTGCAAGATTTGTATTCATATTTCCTTCTTTCGAATAAAACTCAGCCAGCAATGCCAACTGAGTTTTTCTGTTTATTTTTAGACTTCCAAGAGTTCTTTTTCTTTGTTGGCAGTCATGTCGTCGATGTGTTTGACAGCATCGTCTGTTACTTTTTGAATATCTTTTTCAAGAGTCTTCAATTCGTCTTCAGTGATTTCTTTTGCTTTTTCTTGTTTTTTAGCTTCGTCCATAGCATCACGACGGATATTGCGGACAGCCACTTTAGCATTCTCACCAACCTTCTTCACTTCTTTAGCAAGGTCACGACGAGTTTCTTCTGTAAGAGCAGGGATAACCAAACGAATCACAGAACCATCATTAGCTGGTGTAATACCAAGATCAGAAGCGTTCAAGGCACGTTCAATGTCTTTCAATGAAGACTTATCAAATGGTGTTACCAACAAAACACGCGCTTCTGGAATCGTAATTGAAGCGATTTGGTTAAGAGGAGTCTCTACTCCATAGTATTCTACATGTACACGGTCAAGCAAGCTTGCATTGGCACGTCCAGCACGGATACCACCAAATTCACGAGCAAGTGATTGGTGAGACTGAGTCATTCTCTCTTTAGCTTTTTCAATAATTGCGTTAGCCATAATCTTTCTTATTCCTTTTCTTCGATATTATTTGAAACTGTTGTTCCGATATTTTCACCAAATACGACACGTTTGATGTTACCTGGTTGGTTCATGTTAAAGACAACCAAGTCAATGTCGTTGTCCATTGAGAGGGTTGAAGCTGTTGAGTCCATGATACGAAGACCTTTGTTGATAACATCACGGTGGGTCAATTCTTCAAACTTAACAGCTGTCTTGTCTTTCTTAGGATCGGCATTGTAAACACCGTCAACGCCATTTTTAGCCATAAGGATGGCATCTGCTTCGATTTCAGCTGCACGAAGAGCCGCTGTTGTATCTGTTGAGAAGTATGGTGAACCAATTCCGGCACCAAAGATAACGATACGGCCTTTTTCAAGGTGACGAAGGGCACGTCCACGGACATAAGGCTCTGCCACTTGTTGCATAGCAATGGCTGTTTGAACACGCGTATCGACACCAACTTGTTGCAATGAATCTGCCATCACAAGAGCATTCATAACAGTCCCAAGCATTCCTGTGTAATCTGCCTGAACGCGGTCCATTCCTGCTTCTGCAGCAGGTTCTCCACGCCAGAGATTTCCTCCACCGATAACAAGGGCAATTTCGATACCTAAGCTATGAACTTCTTGAATCTCTTTTGCGATTGTTTGAACTGTTTGGATATCAATCCCTACGCCACGTTCTCCGGCAAGGGCTTCACCTGATAACTTGATTAAAATACGTTTATACTTGGGATTCGCCATTTTCACTCTCCTTCTTTTATCCTACCTATTTTATCACAATTTCTAAGATTTTTATAGTATCATGAGCAATTCTTTCAAAAAAATTAGACAGTCAAAAATTCCTCTAAGTCGGCAAGGGCACGCTCTGCAATTTTTTCATAACGAGCCTTCTTATCACGGATACGCTCGCCTGCCAACTCCTTGATGATCCCAAAATTGACATTCATCGGTTGGAAATGTTTGCTGTCCGCATGGGTGATGTAATGAGCTAAGCTTCCGATAGCCGTCGTCTCTGGGAAAATAGCCTCGCTTTCTCCCTTGAAGAGACGAGCCGCGTTAATGCCAGCTACTAAACCTGATGCCGCTGATTCAACATAGCCTTCCACACCCGTCATCTGACCAGCAAAGAAGAGATTTGGTTGTTTCTTAGAACGGTAAGTCTGCTCAAGAAGATTTGGTGAATCCATGTAAGAATTGCGGTGCATAACACCATAACGGACAAACTCAGCATTTTCAAGACCTGGAATCATTTGGAAGACTCGCTTTTGTTCTCCCCATTTGAGGTGAGTCTGGAAACCAACGATATTGTAGAGGCTACCAGCCGCATTGTCCTGACGCAGCTGAACCACCGCATAAGGTGTTTTAAATTCTCCATCACGAGGGCCTGTGTAGTCATCTGGATACTCAAGTCCCACTGGCTTCATAGGGCCATAAAGCATAGTTTTAATACCTCGTTTGGCCATGACTTCGATTGGCATACAACCTTCAAAGTACTTTTCTTTTTCGAAAGAATTAAGCGGAGCTTCTTCCGCATTAACCAAAGCTTCATGAAAATCCATAAACTCCTGCTTGGTCATTGGAGCATTGAGATAAGCGGCTTCCCCCTTATCATAACGAGACTTGAGATAGACCTTGCTCATATCGATGGTGTTGACGTCGATAATAGGGGCTGCAGCATCGTAGAAATAGAAACCATCGCCATCATTAAGGGCATGAATTTTTTCAGCCAAGGCATCACTTGTCAAGGGACCAGTCGCCACAACTGTAATAACATCTGTCGGCAATTCTGTAATTTCATCACGCACCACCTCAATCAAGGGGTGGTTGGTAACTTTTTCTGTCACCATTTGGGAGAAACCATCACGGTCCACCGCAAGCGCACCACCTGCAGGAACACGTGTAGCCTCAGCAGATTCCAAAATAACAGAACCCAAGCGACGCATTTCTTCCTTGAGAAGACCAACTGCATTTGTCAAAGCATCCCCACGAAGAGAATTGGAACAAACCAACTCTGCAAAATTGTCTGTTTTGTGCTGGGGTGTTGACTTGACACCACGCATTTCATAAAGTTTAACTGGAATACCACGCTCTGCAATTTGGTAGGCAGCTTCAGAACCTGCCAAACCAGCACCGATAACATTGATATAAGATTGAGACACGACACTAATACCTCTTTGGGAGTGTGAAGACAAGTTTCACATTGAAAAAGCCAACCGAACTTGCCTAGCTTTCGAATTTCTTGGCTCAGGCTGAAAAAGTCCACAGGACTTACTTCGCTTTCAAGTTTCTTGGCTCAGGCTGAAAAAGTCCACAGGACTTTTTCACTCCCACAAATCTTTCTATTTTTTTCTTCTACTAGTATAACAAAAAAAGGGAAGAAGGCAAACTTCCCTGTTTAGTCATTTTCTTCCCAATCGTGATAGGCAGCGTAGAGCTGGCTTTTATTCCACTGGTAGTGTTTCGCAACTTCCTTGATAGCTTGATTTTTCTTCATGCCTTGCTGGATGCGTACTTGTATTTCTGAAAACAAGTCCTCCTCATCTTTTTCCTCCACATCCTGACTGGCACCTTCGACGATGAGAAGGCATTCGCCCTTGAGTGGCGTTTCAGCTATGCTTTCTAATAACTCTGAAATGGTACCTCTTTGGTATTCTTCATAGATTTTAGTCAATTCCCTAACCAAGACGACCGAGCGATTACCGTAGACTTCTAGCATATTTTCTAACGTATCTGCCACACGATGAGGCGATTCATAGAAAATCTGGGTTTCAGGATAGTCTTTTTTCAAGTCGAAAAATTGCTTTTGCTGGCCTGATTTTCTCGGTAAGAAGCCGTAAAAGATATGTGGCTGTGGCGCTAAACCACTGGCAATCAAGGCAGAAATTCCTGCAGAGGCACCTGGAACAGTCACAACCGCAATTTCTTCCTCAATGGCTGCCTTGACCAAATCATGACCAGGGTCTGAGATACTAGGCAGACCTGCATCGGATACCTGAGCAATACTTTGCCCTGCTTTCAGGAAACCAATCAAATCAGGAATCTTTTCCTTGGCATTGTGCTCATGAAAACTAACCTGCTTGGTAGAAATGTCAAAATGCTTGAGCAATAGACCTGTATTGCGCGTGTCCTCAGCAGCAATCCAGTCCACTTCTTTCAAGGTCTGGATAGCTCGAAAGGTCATATCATCTAAATTGCCAATCGGCGTTGCCACTAGATACAGCTTGCCGTAGGGAGACTGCCCCTTAAAACTTTTTTGAATTTGCATGCCTACTCCCTGTACAACAACTCGTCACAGAACATACATTCCTCGTCCTGCTCTCGACGTTGTCCATAAAAATCATTACAAACGTGAAACCCATCACGGTAAATGCGACGGACACTTTCACGAACATGCTTAGCCTTGACAGGAGCATCTGCTTCCACCTCACCCAAGCGTTCGCGCAACTTACTATTTTCCAAGCGAAGAGCTGTATTTTCCTCTACCAGGCTCTTGAGATTTTTCTTGATGGCTTCCACATCAGCCAAGGTTACCAATAACTGTTGGGAAAAATCATCCAGCGCGTCAAATAATTCTTTTTTGTCCATAAAACAGCCCTTTCCTTTCTTTATCGTTCATTTTTGAGTTTATATTTCTTTCAAGACCAGATATTCCATGACATTTTGAAAGCTGACATTAGCCTGCCACATTTTTCTAGCTTCTAGCAAATCTTGTAAAATCACTCTTACTCTTGCTTGTAGGATATCTTGTCCACAGAGAACTTCAAGAATCCGTAAAACCTGATCTTGTTTTTCCTTGTCATCTGCCAAGTTGGCTAATTTAGCAACCTGCAGATAACTTTCTTTTTTCTTAGCCACTAACCAAGTCAGCAGGCGTTCACTTTCATCAACCAAGGTCCAAAAACTTGCCTGATTGGCTAACTTTTCTGCTTCAGCTCGCGATTGACTAAACTGGGCTAAAAGAGTTGCTTTTTTCTTGACCAGACCTGCTTGTTCTAATTGATGGATGAATTTTTCTTCTTGCTTTTTAAAGTGGAAAATCTGGGTCCGACTTCGGATGGTCGGTAAAATCTTTTCTTCATCGCTTGTCAAGAAGAAAATATAAACCTCACTCTGGGGTTCTTCGATGACCTTGAGCAGAGAATTGGCTGCGTTAGGATGCATTTTCTCAGCTTGCTCGATAATAAAAACCTGTTGCTGGCTTTCAATCCCTGCTTGGGAAAACTGACCCACCAATTCCCGAATGCGTTCTGTCTTGATGACCTGATTGACTGGCTTAATTAAGGTAACATCGGGAAATTCTCCCTGTTCAATAAGCTTACAATTCCGACATTTCTCACATGGCAACACACCTACTTTATCCGTACAAAAGAGGCTCTTAGCTAGAAATTGAGCCATTTCCAAGCTTCCAAAGAAACCTGAAAAGAGATAGGCGTGATTGAGCTGGTCTTGTTCTAAGATACGGACAAAGCGGTCAAACTGGTCTGGCTGCCAAGCCTTTAGTTGATCTTGTTTCATTTAATCAAGCCCATTCTCTCAAACAAGATATCCTTGGTAGTTTCCACAACTTGCTCCAATGGAAGACTCGCATCAATCTTGACAATGCGATTTCCTTCTTTTTCCAGGAGAGAAAGATAACCTTTACGAACTTTTTTATGCAAGTCCAAACCTTCTAAGTCCAAACGATTGACCTCACGATTGCTATTAGCAGCAATGCGAGCCAGTCCTTCTTCCACCTCGATGTCAAAATAGAGGGTCAAATCGGGTTTGAGGCCATCTGTCGCAAACTGATTGAGCCAATCAATGGCGTCAATATCCAAGCCACGACCAAATCCCTGATAAGCAAGAGAACTATCGATGAAGCGGTCCATAATAACCAACTTGCCAGCTTCAAGTGCTGGAAGAACTTTTTCCACCAAGTGCTGTCTGCGACTAGCAATATAAAGAAGCAATTCTGTCTTCGCATCCATCTGAGTATGACTTGGATCCAAAATTACTTCCCGAATCTTCTCCCCGATCAAGACTCCGCCAGGTTCACGGGTCGTCAGCACTTCTACTCCTTTTTCCTCTAAAATTGGTAGCAGAGCCTCTAAAACACTGGTCTTGCCTGCTCCCTCTGGTCCCTCAAGAGAGACTAAAAATCCTTTTGACATGTCTAACTCATTTCTTTTTTACTACTTCTATTCTATCAAAAAATAGGGGTTTGTGACAATCTTTTTTGTCTTCTCATTTAATACTCAATGAAAATCAAAGAGCAAACTAGGAAGCTAGCCGCAGGTTGCTCAAAACACTGTTTTGAGGTTGCAGATGGAATCTGACGCAGTTTGAAGAGATTTTCGAAGAGTATCAGCCACCATAAAAGAGGCAGACAAAACTACCTCTTATTTACCTAATTCTTGTGTTCGTTTGTAGGCTTGATGAACTGCATCCATGACTGTTCCTCGAAAAGCATGCGCTTCTAGACTTGCTACGCCAGCGATAGTCGAACCGCCTGGGCTACAAACTTGGTCTTTCAATACTCCAGGATGTTGCTGACTTTCAAGGACCAATTGCCCAGCTCCTACCACAGTTTGAGCCGCCATTTTCAATGCTGTTTCTCGTGGTAATCCTGTCTGAACACCTGCATCTGCCAAGGCCTCAATAAAGAGATAGACAAAGGCTGGTCCACAGCCTGCAAGACCTGTCGCTGCATCTATTAAGCCTTCTCCTAGTTCAACCAAGAGACCAGCCTTAGTTAAAAGCTGACAAAATAGCTCGCTGTCCTCAGCCCTGCAATTAGGAGACAAGGCATAACTAATCACTCCTTGACCAATAGAAGCAGGGGTATTTGGCATCATACGAATAATTCGGTGCTGACTTGGAAGAAGACTTGCTAGTTTTTCCAAGGCCAATCCAGCTGCCATCGAAATCAAAAGAAGACTATCTCTTTTTTCAAGGATGGTCTGATATTGAGAAAGCAGTTCAGAGAACTGAGCTGGCTTAACACCTAGAAAAATCACATCTGCTTCTGCGAATATTTCTTCATTGCTAGAAGCCTGACCCCCAAAGTCTGCAATGAAAGCATCTACCTTGGCTTGGCTACGATTGGCAAGGAGAAGGTCATCGCCCGTCTTAGCCTGCAAGACAGCTTTGGCCAAACTAGCACCCATATTCCCCAAACCGATAAATCCAATCTTCATCTCTTACTCCCTTATCTGTCCGTCACCAGTAACCACATACTTGTAGCTAGTCAACTCCTTCAAGCCCATGGGACCACGCGCGTGCAATTTCTGAGTAGAAATCCCCATTTCACAACCAAGACCAAATTGGCCACCATCTGTGAAACGAGTTGAAGCATTGACATAGACAGCTGCAGAGTCCACTTGATCTGTAAAGTAAGCTGCAGCTTCAGCATTTTCCGTCACAATAGCATCCGAATGATGGGTACTGTGGGTTTCAATATGCGTAACCGCGTCTTCTAAACTGCTCACAACCTTAACAGCTAGAACATAGTCTAAAAACTCGGTATCAAAGTCTTGTGATTCAGCTGCTTGGCCTGAAAGAAACTGACTTGCTTTACTATCTAGGCGGAATTGAATCGGTTCCAGCCCAGCTTCCTCACGCTCTGCAACCAGCACTTGTTCCAAGCGAGGAAGGAAATCCGCTGCCTTGTCTTCATGAACCAGCAAAACTTCCATAGCATTGCAGACAGAAGGACGACTGGTTTTTGCATTGTTGATGATAGACAGTGCCTTGTCATCATCTGCGTCCTTGTCGACATAAACATGGACAATCCCAGTTCCTGTCTCAATAACAGGCACGATAGCATTTTCAACCACGGCATTGATCAAACCAGCCCCTCCACGAGGAATAAGAAGGTCTAGATAGCCCTTGGCCTTCATCATGGAATAGCTACTTTCACGGCTGGTATCTTCCACCAGTTGAATCACATCTGGGTGAATAGTAGTTGTTTCCAAGCCCTTCTTCAAGGCTGTGACAATGGCATGGGCCGTTTGATAGGCATCCTTACCACTACGAAGAACAACTGCATTTCCACTTTTAAGAGCCAAAGCAGCCGCATCAGACGTCACATTTGGACGACTTTCATAGATAATACCAATAACCCCCATAGCCACCCGTTTCTTGGTAATAAGCAAACCATTTTCAAGCTGACTTGTTTCTAAAACTTCACCAATTGGATCTGGTAAGGCAACCACTTCACGAATACCAGTTGCCATCGCTTCTATACGACCTGCATCCAAATAAAGACGATCCAGCATCACATCTGAGATTTTACCCTTAGCAGATTCCATATCAAGGGCATTGGCCTCTAGAATCTCTTCAGTAGCTGCCAATAAATGATCAGCCATGGCTAGCAAGGCTTGGTTTTTCACTGCTTCACTGGCAGTATTGATTGATTTCTTAACAGCCTGTACTTGTTCAAATTGTTCTTGTGTACTTACCATCGTTCACCTCTAAAATTCTGTAAAGAGCAGTTGGATTTCAGGAGTAATGGAAATCCAGTCGTCACGGTGAATCAAGATACCCTTGGCTTTTTGAGAACGCAACATATCCTCCAAAGCAGATGCTCCAAATTGCACGCGTCCTTTTCCAAGTGATTTTCCACTTTCCTTGTCAAATACTGTCACGATATCACCGTAAGAAAAGGCTCCTTCTGCGTCAACAACACCAGATAAAAGGAGACTCTTGCCATGTTGAGAGAGAGCTTCTGCAGCCCCTTTATCAACCCAAATAGAACCTTGACTCTGAGCATAAAAAGCCAGCCATTGTTTCTGGGTACGAAGTCCCTTCTCTTGAGCAACAAAGTAGGAACCATCCTTAGTCTCCTCAGCTGCTTCAATCATGGCATCTGTCTTCAAAGATGAGCAGATATAAACAGGAACTCCTGATTCTGTCGCAATAGTTGCAGCTTTGATTTTTGTAAGCATGCCCCCAGTTCCGTTTGAAGAACCTGCTCCACCTGCCATATCAATAATCTCACGATTGATGGTCTCGATTCGCTCCAAGCGTTTGGCTCTTGGGTCTGAATTAGGATTTCCTGTATAGAGACCGTCTACGTCTGTCAAGAGGACCAAAAGGTCTGCTTGGACCATGGCTGCAACCTGTGCACTCAGAGTATCATTGTCCCCAACCTTGAGCTCATCAATGACGACACTGTCATTCTCGTTGATGATAGGAATCGCTCCACGGCTAAGTAGAACTGACAAAGCCTGATGGGCATTTTTATAACGGCGCTTATCCACAAAGTCATCCTGGGTCAGCAAGA
This sequence comes from Streptococcus bouchesdurhonensis, assembly GCF_948472335.1. The sequence continues at coordinate 362,855 of NZ_CAOKTW010000001.1, forward strand.
TTTGTGCAGAAACGATTTGGCGCAAGAGAAGATTGGTCGTGTATTCTTCCAACAAAAGCCCTTGTCCTACCGCTGCTGAAGCCTGTTTATCAGCAATCTTAGTCGGACGCTTTTTAAATCCTAAGGCCCCAAAACCTGCAGCAATGGCACCTGACGACACCAAAATCAATTCATGACCAGCTTCGTGCAACATAGCCAATTGCTGGGTAATAGCCTTTACCTTACTACGTGATAAACTTCCATCCTCATTTGTCAGAGAAGAAGTCCCCACCTTAAAGACAATCCGTTTGTATTTCATAGTCTCACTCCGATTCTTCATATTTATCCATTATAACATGAATGACAGTAAATAGAAAAGAGTTGATAGGAAAAAGAAGGCCCTAAAACCTTCTTTTTTACTACTGTTCTGATTCCGATTTATTTGCACTCGTTTCAGAGCTTTGTGAAGTTGAAGAAGTCAAATCTTGACTAGTTGAAGAACTTGTAATACTTTCGTGTTGACTCGTTTCTTTATTTTCAAGATCTTTTTTCACTACTTCATTGGATTCTTTTATTTCTGAGTTACTTGTATCTCTAGTTGTAGCAGATTTCTCTACCGGAACATCCACTAACCAGGCACCACTTGAATCAACAGTATAGCCTTCTGGTGTCTTACCATTCACAAGTAATTGACCATTTTCTTTCAAGAAGTACCATTTATCCTTGTCTTTAATCCAACCAACAGCTCGTGAACCGTCTTCCTTATAGAAATACCAATCATTTGCCTTTTTAAGCCAGCCTTGCTTCATAGTTCCTGATTCTTCTAGATAGTAATGATGACCAGAAACTTCTATCTCGCCTGTCTTCATGGTACCAGTAGAATCCATATAGTACCAGGTTTCTTTATCTTTTACCCAGCCCGTTTTCATTTCCCCTGATTGAGCAAAATAGTACCATTGTCCATCAATCTTACGCCATCCTGTTATCATATCCCCATCATTTGATAGATAATAGGTCTGACCGCCAGTATTAAGCCAACCAGTCTCCATCTGATTTTCTTTGTTGAAATAATACCAGCTTCCATTGATTTTCTTCCAATTTTTAGCAGATGCACCAGAGTCTGTCAAATAGAACCAACGATTGTTCCATTTTTTCCATTGATTCTGTAACAAGATACCCGTTTGGTTGAAGTAATACCATTCACCCTTGATTTCATTCCAACCAACTGCATATTCTCCTGTAGAGTCAGGCGCTTGATACCACCAGTTTCCATAAGCACTCTTATGCCAACCAGCTTGAAAACTTGGAATCTGCTTGTAAGAAGTTGAAATATTGACAAAACCATCTTGTCGAATATCAAAAACTGTCGCATCATAGTCTTTGCTGGCTGCGTTAATTCTCTCAATTCCTCGTTCTTTGAGCCAATTGACATACTCACTATCAACACCATTTTTCCAAGGTAAACTATCCGAAGTTTGAACAATCAAACTCGGACTCAAATTTTTAATGAAATCCTTGGTGTTTGATTTATTGGTATCATAGTGATGATTAAACTTCATCAAATCAACTTTTCCAATGAGAGGACCATACTTGTCTTCTGCTCCATGAGCATTATCCAAATCTCCTCCGAGGTAAATTTTCTTACCATTGACTTTTACCACGCTAATCAAGGAATTAGAATTGTCATCCCAAATTTTCTTTAATTCACCTGATGAATCAGTTTCATTTTCATAGTTATAGAGTTGAATATCCATGTCCCCAAACTGAAAATGAGCATCTCCTTGTGTAATGTTTTGAATAACTGAAACACCTTTTTCTGCAGCAGTCTGTAAAACCTTATCATAGCCATACAGATTATCCCATAGATGAGTTGGTGTTGTAATCCGACTATCAGAGTATTTTTTCATGTAGATACGACCAACTGGATAGGTTTGCAGTAACTCATCAACGTTTCCAATATGGTCACTATGGGTATGGGTTACCAAAATAAAATCAAGTTTTTGGACACCCAATTCCTTTAAATGTCGCGAAACACGATCTGTCAGAACATGCTTATAAGATGTTTCAATTCCTTCTCTCCATGGGTAACGAGAATCACTTCCATCTGGGAAATCATAATCTTCTCCTGTATCCACCATGGCAAAATGTCCATTACTTTCAAGAATGATCGCATCACTGCCACCTTCCTGAACATTTATAAAGTGGATTTTATTTCCTGAACTTTCTTGAGCTTGAACATTCCCATGAAATGACAAGCATAAAAAAGCACCTGCAAGTGCTAAACTAGTTAATTTCTTTTTCATTCTTACTTTCTCAATCTCTCCAATGTTTCCTTAAAAATCTCTGGGATATCTGCTGTAAATTCCATGGTCTCACCTGTTCTCGGATGGGTAAAGCCTAGAGTCTTGGCATGGAGAAATTGTCCATGTCCTTTCAAAGTCTTGCGAGGACCATAGACCTCATCACCAGCGACTGGATGGCCAATATAAGCCATGTGAACACGGATTTGATGAGTGCGTCCTGTCTCTAGCTGCAACTCTACCAAGCTGTAATCACCAAAACGTTCCAAGACGTGGAAACGGGTCACTGCAGGCTTCCCTTTAGCAGTCACAGCCTGTTTCTTACGGTCTTTTTCACTACGGCCAATCGGAGCTTCAATCACACCACGATCATTAGGCAGATTTCCATGAACAATAGCCCAATATTTTCGGAGAGACTTTTTATCCTTGAGTTCTTGGGCAAGTGCTAGATGCGCCTCATCGTTTTTAGCAATCATGAGAAGGCCAGACGTATCCTTATCAATACGATGAACAATTCCTGGGCGTAGAACCCCATTGATACCCGACAAGTCCTTAATATGATACATAAGGGCATTTACTAGAGTTCCACTAGTATGACCAGCACTCGGATGCACCACCATCCCCTGAGGTTTGTTAACGACGGCCACATCCTCATCTTGGTAGATGATATCTAGCGGAAGATTCTCAGCCACATACTCTAAGACCTCCGGCTCTGGTACATGGTAAGTGACGATATCACCCTCTTGAACTGTGTATTTAGCTTTCTTGACTTGACCATTAACCAAGACCTGTCCTGATTTGATTTGTTCATTCGCGAGACTACGTGATAATTCTGTCAAATCCGACAAAGCCTTATCTAAACGCAGGCCACCAGTTTCAATTTTAATTTCCATTTATTTCCTCTTTTAGCATTGCAATCAATAAAATAATCACTCCAACAGTCAGATAGCTATCTGCCACATTGAAAATTGCAAAATTGATAAAGTCCAAGTGAAACATATCCACAACAAAGCCCTGACTTACCCTGTCAATAAAGTTTCCAAGACCACCTGCGATAATCAAGGTCAAACCCAAGACCATCCAGAATGAGTCCTCCATGTGTTTATGTAGATACCAAATGGCACCTACCACGACAACCAGGGTAATGACAGCGAATAACAACTGCTGATCTTGTAAGATAGAAAAGGCTGCACCTCGATTTTGCAGGTAGGTCAAACTAACGAAATTGGGAATCCAAGAGCGTACTTCACCCAGTGGAATCTGCTGGACGATATAGGATTTTACCAACTGATCAAGCCCAATCAAAAGTAGTACAATGACTGCCACTATTCCTCTTTTTTTCATGATTTCCTCTTCTGATTAAAATATTCTTGCATGACTTCTACAAAGAGAGTCCCAGCTTGACTCAGCTCCACTTCTTCACGTTTAACATAGACCATGCGATTATCTAGGTTATCCTTGAGACGAATGACTGTAATCCCATTGACACTGTCACTATCTAAAAATCCGGAACCTGTTGCATAAGCGTCCGTCCGCTCCAAAATACCATTCAAAGTAGCACGGTCTGTCACATTGAACATCTGCGAGCTCGCACTGGTATCAACAAAGTTCTCTGAATAATAAAGGTACTCGTCTTTTTCTTGAGTGAAACGAACCGTTGGTAGATCCGCTAAATCCTCCATAACCAATTCCTCTTTCTGAGCCAAAGGATGCCCCTCACGGAGATAAATATGGGTATGGAAGGGAATCAATTCAATGACCTCTAGTCCTAGCTTTTCAACCCGTTGCATAATCCCTTTTTTATTTTGATTGTTGAGGTAGATAATCCCGATCTCACTATGCCCTTGGGCCACTTCGTCTAAGATTTGAACAGTAGTTGATTCAAAAATACGGAAGTTCTTATAGTCAGGATAGCGCTCTGAAAAGGCCGTAATCGTTGGTGGCAAGAAGTCATAGTGCTGACTAGCAATGGAAAATTCATCTTTTTCTTCCTCAGGGTTGGCATACTGATTTTGAAAAATATCAAATCCTTTAACCAATTCTTGCGCTTTTTCATAGAATTCCATACCACGACGGGTCAAGAAAGTCCCTGAGCTGGTCCGACGGAAAATCTTAAACCCCAACTCTTTTTCCAAATCACGAACAGAAATAGACAGACTCGGCTGACTAACATACATCTTTTCAGCAGCTTCACGGAAAGTACCACTATTCGCAATAGCCACAACATAGCGTAATTGTTGAATGTTCATCTTCTACCCCCAACTTCTTTATCTTTTCATTATACCATATTTTAGAAGTTTTCCATCGAAGAAAAATAATGTTACTCATAAAATGCATCTACACTAAGAATGAAAAAATCATGGGTACCAAAACGAAAAAATAGACTCTCCGAAAACTCGGAAAGCCTTATTTAATGCTACTTCTAGCTTCCTCGCCTTTAGATTTCAAGGCTCGGGATAAAAAGGTTCACTGGACCTTTTTATTTAGCGATTGGGTAAACAGAAACTTGTTTTTTATCGCGTCCTTTACGTTCAAAGCGTACTACGCCTTCAACTTTAGCGAACAAAGTATCGTCTCCACCACGTCCAACGTTTACACCTGGGTAGATGTGTGTACCACGTTGACGGTAAAGGATTGATCCACCTGTTACAGTTTGTCCGTCAGCTGCTTTAGCTCCAAGACGTTTCGCTTGTGAATCACGTCCGTTTGATGTAGAACCTCCACCTTTTTTGTGGGCGAAAAGTTGCAAGTTGTTAAGAGTCATTTTTAACATAATGTTTTCCTCCGTGTTAGTTTTCTGTGATAACTCTGGTTTGGACGAACTCAGAAGAGTTCTCCGATAAGTTTGCCATACCTAAGAAAAATGATTCAAAGAATAACTGGGTCATTTCTCTCTGGTGTGAAGGAAGATCTTTTGGTATTTCAACCATCAGATAGCCACCTCCATCTTCGTTTAATTCTAGGATTGGTTCATAGCCTGCAAATTTCTCAATAGAATTGATAAAGTTAATGGCAAGCGTAGAAACCGATGCACACACGACATCAAAGCCGTATTCGCCACTCTCGGCGTGTCCAGTAATTTCCGCACTCCTCAGCTCGCCATCTTCGGCTCTCTCAAAGACTGCCTGTATCATGTGTTCTCCTTAAAATTAAGCGTTGATTGCGTTGATGACAACTTTTGTATATGGTTGACGGTGACCTTGTTTACGGTGGCTACCTTTTTTAGGTTTGTACTTGTAAGTAACAACTTTCTTTTGTTTTCCTTGTTTTTCAACAGTTCCAACTACAGTAGCTCCAGCAACAAGTGGAGTTCCGACAACAGTGTTTTCACCACCAACAAGAACAACTTCGTTAAAAGTAACTTCTTGACCAGCTTCAACGTTCAATTTTTCAACGTAAACTGCTTGACCAACTTCAACTTTAACTTGTTTTCCGCCAGTTTTGATAATTGCGTATGTGCTCATTATGCACCTCCTATGATTTTTATGGGTTTCCCCGATTTTTTTGTGAAGACTCGCCTAGCATCGTGGGACGAACCACTTAAACTTGAATAATCAAGCAACGATGTTCGTGCGGTTGCACAGGAACGTGCATAGTCAACTCTTCAAGTATAGCATATCTCCTATTTTCTTACAAGTAATAACACCTAAAATGAAGCTTTTTCTTTTACTTTTTTCTGCCAAGAGGCAAAAAGCATGCTGAGGTAAAAAATACTCATCATAATAGGAACACCAAGAATGGTCTTTTCATGATAGAAAATCGTCAAATAGGCTGAAAAGACAACGCCAAGGACAAAACTACTAAGCAGGCTAACAAATATGAATCCTTCACGCAAAAAAGGTGTGTGCTTGGTTCGGAAATAATCTCCAAAAGCCAGCATGGTCCGTTTGATATTCCCTGTCATAAAAGCGTTATTATAGGCAATACCCGACACTTCTCCAAAAGCAGTCGTCACCAATCCCATACAGAAGGCCAAGGGCGGTACTAGATAGATATTATCTACAGTCTGCGGTACAAAACCAATAATGATTGATAAGATTGCTAAAGGAAGCAATGACAAAATTGGCTTTTTCACAATTCTCAATTTTTCCTTATAAACAGTTAATAAAAAGACCCCCATCATAAAAGCTAGCAATGTGAGAACCTTGTCCCTAACATCTGAAACATTATTTTGAATTAATTCTACTGAAAGAAAGACGACATTCCCAGTTTGTCCAGCTACAAGAGTATTCCCTCGCACAATAAAAGTATAGGCATCTACATATCCTGCACAAAAAGTCAAAAAAAGCGCTAGCCTCTTAGACTGACGTGATATTTTTCTTATAGGTAATAACCTCATTTTCCCTCCCATTTCATTTACTCATCTCATTATTGTACCACTTTCTTTGGAAAAGACCTAGTAGCTTATTTGAAATTTTTTCCCCTCTGTTGGATAGTCCCGTCTATCTATGTTATAATGAAAGAAGGATTTGAAATTGGAAAAGGAGTAACTATGCTTAAATTAGGTGTCATCGGAACAGGGGCTATCAGCCACCACTTCATAGAAGCAGCCCATACCAGTGGAGAATACAAGATGGTCGCAGTTTATTCTAGAAAGATAGAAACTGCAGCAACCTTTGCTTCTCGCTATCAGGATATCCAACTCTTTGATCAATTAGAGGACTTCTTCAAGAGCTCCTTTGATGTGGTCTATATTGCTAGTCCAAACTCCTTGCATTTTGCTCAGGCAAAAATTGCATTGTCTTCAAGTAAACACGTCATTCTTGAAAAGCCAGCTGTCACTCAGCCACAAGAATGGCTGGATTTGGTTCAAACAGCTAATAAAAATCACTGTTTTATCTTCGAAGCAGCTCGTAATTACCACGAAGAAGCTTTTACTACTATCAAAAACTTTTTAGCAGACAAGCAAATTTTGGGAGCAGATTTCAACTATGCCAAGTATTCTTCCAAAATGCCTAACTTGTTGGCTGGGGAGACACCTAATGTCTTCTCAAATCGTTTTGCTGGCGGAGCCCTTATGGATTTGGGGATTTATCCTCTCTACGCTGCCGTTCGCCTCTTTGGAAAGGCTCAGGACGCGACCTACATGGCTCAACAACTTGACAATAGCATGGACCTGAATGGAGATGGAATCCTCTTCTACCCAGACTATCAAGTTCATATCAAGGCAGGGAAAAACATCACTTCCAATCTTCCTTGCGAGATTTATACGACAGATGGTACCTTGACCCTCAACACCATCGAACATGTCAGCTCAGCTATTTTTACCGACCATCAAGGCAATCAAGTCCAACTCCCTATCCAACAGGCTCCTCATACGATGACTGAGGAAGTCGCTGCATTTGCACACATGATTCATCAACCAGATCTGAATCTCTACCAAACTTGGCTGGAAGATGCAAGTTCAGTTCATGAGCTACTTTATACCATGCGCCAGACTGCTGGCATTAGATTTGAGGCAGAAAAATGAAAACCAAACTACCGACTGAATGGCAAGAACTGAGTGACCAACTCGGTTTCCAAGAATTTACCCCCATTCAAACTCAACTATTTGAACCCCTTCTTGCGGGAGAAAATCTTCTAGGAGTGAGCCCAACAGGAACTGGTAAGACCCTAGCTTACCTCCTACCAAGTCTTCTCAGACTACAAAAGAAAAAAGCCCAACAACTCTTGATTCTAGCACCAAATACTGAGCTTGCTGGACAGATTTTTGATGTATGTAAAACGTGGACTGAAGCTATCGGCTTGACTGCTCAGCTCTTCTTATCAGGTTCGAGTCAGAAACGCCAGATTGAACGCCTAAAAAAAGGACCAGAAATTCTGATTGGAACTCCTGGCCGTATTTTTGAACTCATTAAACTGAAAAAAATCAAGATGATGAATGTGGAAACTATCATCCTGGATGAATTCGACCAATTGCTCGATGATTCTCAGATTCACTTTGTCGAGAAAATTACCCACTACGCACCGCGTGACCACCACCTGGTCTACATGAGTGCGACGACCAAGTTTGACCAAGAAAAGATTGCGCCTAACACGCGCACCATTGATCTCTCTGACCAAAAATTGGATAACATCCAACATTTCTATATGCAGGTAGACCAACGTCACCGAGTGGATATGCTACGAAAACTAGCTCATGTAGAAGATTTCCGTGGTCTGGTCTTCTTTAACAGCTTGTCAGATCTTGGAAGTGCAGAAGAAAAATTACAGTATCGTGATATCTTAGCTGTATCTCTAGCTAGTGATGTCAATGTTAAATTTAGAAAAGTTATCTTAGAAAAGTTTAAAGATAACCAACTGACCCTTCTTCTTGCAACAGACCTTTTGGCTCGTGGGATTGATATCGATAGCCTCGAATGTGTTGTAAACTTTGATGTCCCTAGAGATATCGAAATTTACACTCACCGTGCTGGCCGTACTGGCCGTATGGGCAAGGAAGGTTATGTTATCACTCTCGTCACCCATCCTGAAGAACTCAAAAAACTTAAGAAGTTTGCAGGTGTCCGTGAAATTGTCCTAAAAAATCAAGAACTCTACATCAAATAACCCCCCCTTTGCTCTATGCCCATCAAGTGTATAGAGCTTTTTTATGTAAACAATTCTTCAATTTTATACTCAATGAAAATCAAAGAGCAAACTAGGAAGCTAGCCCAGACTGTACTTGAGTACGGCAAGGTGACGCCGACGTGGGTTGAATTTGATTTTCATTGAATATTAGTTCAATATTCGAAAAAAAGAACCTTGCAAAGCAAGATTCTTTTAGTGTCTGACTTAAATAATTGTTCTTCTGGGAACTAAATCGAATTAAGCTTCGATTTCTGTAACCATACCTGAACCAACAGTACGTCCACCCTCACGGATAGAGAATGTAGTACCTTGTTCTACGGCGATTGGGTGGATCAACTCAACGTCGATTGTCACGTTATCACCAGGCATTACCATTTCAGTACCTGCTGGAAGTTCGATTGAACCTGTAACGTCAGTAGTACGGAAGTAGAATTGTGGACGGTAGTTGTTGAAGAATGGAGTGTGACGTCCACCTTCTTCTTTAGTAAGGATGTAGACTTCACCTTTGAATTTAGTGTGTGGGTTGATTGAACCTGGTTTAGCGATAACTTGTCCACGTTCGATTTCATCACGTTGAACACCACGAAGAAGGACACCTACGTTATCTCCGGCAAGACCTTCATCAAGTTGTTTACGGAACATTTCAACACCAGTAACGACTGCTTTTTGAGTTTCTTCTTTGATACCAACGATTTCGATTTCGTCGTTGACTTTAACGATACCACGGTCGATACGTCCTGAAGCAACTGTACCACGTCCAGTGATTGAGAATACGTCTTCGACTGGAAGAAGCAATGGTTTGTCAGTGTCACGTTCTGGTTCTGGGATGTACTCATCAACTGTGTTCATCAATTCCATAACGATGTCTTCGTATTTAGTGTCACCTTCAAGGGCTTTAAGAGCTGAACCTTGGATAACTGGAAGATCGTCACCTGGGAAGTCGTATTCTGACAATAGGTCACGGATTTCCATTTCAACCAATTCAAGCAATTCTTCGTCGTCAACCAAGTCAACTTTGTTCATGAAGACGATAAGGTGTTTAACACCAACCTGACGTGAAAGAAGGATGTGCTCACGAGTTTGTGGCATTGGTCCGTCAGTTGAAGCTACTACAAGGATAGCTCCGTCCATTTGAGCGGCACCAGTGATCATGTTTTTAACGTAGTCCGCGTGTCCTGGAGCGTCGATGTGAGCGTAGTGACGTTTTTCAGTTTCGTACTCAACGTGCGCAGTGTTGATTGTGATACCGCGTTCGCGTTCTTCTGGAGCAGCATCGATAGACGCATAGTCTTTAGGTTGGTTAACTGATGAAGGCAAGCGACGTGCCAAAACAGTTGTGATAGCTGCAGTTAGGGTAGTTTTACCGTGGTCAACGTGTCCGATAGTACCAATGTTAACGTGTGGTTTACTACGATCGTATTTTTCTTTTGCCATTTGAGTAAAAGCCTCCAATAAAATATATTTTATAGATAGACAGTAGGCAATACAGTCTAACTTTCCTTACTATTTTATCAAATTTCAGCTAAATTGCAAGTGTTTTACAAAGTTTTTGTGAATTATTCTTAATCTACTAATCTAAACGGTATTTCTACTCCCATCACTTCTTTAATGAAAAAGAAAAATCAGGAATTTCCTGATTTTTACTTAGCTAATTCTCTTTCTCGTTCTTTCATTATTTTATGATTTTCATACAAACGTGATAAAAACTTAGAAATTTCTTTTAAGATAGAATAGGTTGGTACTGCAACAATCATACCAATGACACCATAGATATTACTTGATAACAAAAGTAATACTAAAATCGTAATTGGATGGACTTTCATCACTCCACCAACGATTCGAGGGTAGAGGATATTTCCATCCACTTGTTGAATAATCAGCATATAAATAACTGCAATCAGCATTCTATGGGGATCAGTAAAGACATTGGCGATAATCATCGGAATCAGACCAATACTTGGTCCTACATAAGGAATGAGATTGGCTAATCCTGAAAAGATAGCGAAGACCAAAGCGTATTTCAAACCGATTACACTATATCCGATAAAGGCCAAACAACCAATAATAATCGCATCAATAGCAACTCCACTAATATATCGAGCAATTGTAGTATTCAAATTTTTTAAAAGACCTGTAATATGCAACTTATCTCGCTTTAAAACAGTACGCTCAAGCATCGGCAAGAATTTGTGGCCATCTAACAAAAAATAAATTAAAAATACAGGTGTCATGATAATAATCAAAACAGTACTAAAGAGCGCAGATAAGACACTTCCAACACTATTCGTTACACTATTTAGGATATTCTGTAGAATATCTACATAGGATAGATTTAACTGTTGAATAGTCGCTTGAATATCTAAATTTTGAAAGGCTGGATAAGTAGATAAATCCACAATCAAATCTTGCAAACGGCTATAAATTGTCTGACTTGTTGCTATCAAACTGGTCAACTGATTAATCAAAATCGGTAAGAGATAGACTACCCCAATAACTAGCCCCCAGACAAAAGCACACAAGGTTAGTAGAATACCAATGATACGATTAATTTTGAAATACTTTTGTAAAAAATTTACAATAGGATTGGTCAAATAATATAAAAAACCACCTAAAAGAAAGGGAATCATTATAGTGTTTGCGACACTTACAAAAGGCGTTATAATCCCACCCATCTGTCTCCATAAATAAAAGATGATGGTTAATAGTAAAATCTCACTGGTCCAAAAAAATAATTTATTCTTACGAAACATGAAGTACCTCCATTCATCTATTTTACCACACTTTCAAAAAAGCTTCTTTCTTATATCATGAAACTGGGAATATTTTTTTCTTTATGATAGAATAAACTTACTATGAAAAAAATAATTTTAACTCTCCTAAGCCTTTCCGTTATTGGGGCAGCATCTACTGTTGATGCTCAAGATTTTAATATTGCTGCTAAACATGCAATTGCTGTTGAGGCAAATACCGGTAAAATTCTCTATGAGAAAGATGCAACCCAGCCAGTTGAAATTGCTTCGATCACAAAATTGATTACTGTTTATCTTGTCTATGAAGCCTTGGAAAACGGTAGTATTACACTATCAACTCCGGTAGATATCTCTGATTATCCATACAAATTAACGACAAATTCTGAAGCGAGTAACGTTCCTATGGAGGCTCGTAATTATACCGTCGAACAACTACTGGAAGCAACCCTAGTATCCAGTGCTAACAGTGCAGCTATTGCGTTAGCTGAAAAAATTGCTGGCTCAGAAAAAGATTTCGTCGATATGATGAGGGCAAAGCTCTTGGAATGGGGCATTCAGGATGCCACTGTTGTCAATACGACGGGTCTTAACAATGAGACTTTAGGGGATAACATTTACCCAGGATCTAAAAAAGATGATGAAAACAAGCTCAGTGCTTATGATGTCGCTATCGTTGCTCGCAATCTCATCAAAAAATACCCACAAGTCTTGGAAATCACGAAAAAACCTTCTTCTACTTTTGCTGGAATGACAATCACTTCTACCAACTACATGTTAGAAGGTATGCCTGCTTATCGCGGTGGTTTTGATGGCCTTAAGACAGGAACAACAGATAAGGCTGGAGAGTCTTTTGTTGGTACTACAGTCGAAAAAGGGATGAGGGTTATCACAGTTGTTTTGAACGCAGACCATCAAGACAATAATCCTTACGCTCGCTTCACAGCTACATCGTCACTAATGGATTATATCTCTTCTACATTCACGCTTCGTAAAATCGTTCAAAAAGGCGATGCCTACCAAGATAGTAAAGCTCCTGTACAAGATGGAAAAGAAGATGCGGTCACTGCCGTTGCCAAAGATGATATCACTCTTATTGAACGTGTTGGGGGACAATCGTCCCAAACTATTCAATTCACACCTGATTCTAAGGCAATACCAGCACCACTTGAAGCCGGAACTGTGGTTGGACATTTGACTTATGAAGACAAGGACTTGATTGGTCAAGGTTACATCACCACAGAACGTCCTAGTTTTGAAATGGTAGCAGAAAAGAAAGTTGAAAAAGCCTTCTTCTTAAAAGTTTGGTGGAATCAGTTTATCCGCTTCATCAACGAAAAATTATAAAAAAATCGCGATTTTAAACCGCGATTTTTTTGTTACAAGTTCATCTTCAAAATCCTTGATTGAGAGTAAATCTAAAAATAAATTTTACCCAACTGATCCTTCCATTTCGTAGCTAATCAAGCGGTTCAGCTCAACAGCATACTCCATTGGAAGTTCTTTTGTAAAGGGTTCTACAAATCCCATAACAATCATCTCAGTTGCTTCAGATTCTGACAATCCACGGCTCATGAGGTAATAGAGTTGCTCTTCTGAAATCTTAGATACCTTAGCTTCATGTTCCAAAGCGACTTGCGAGTTGTGAATTTCATTAAATGGAATAGTATCTGATGCTGACAAGTCATCCATGATAATGGTATCACACTCGATGTGAGAAACAGATTTCTTAGAGTTCTTATTAAAGGTTACTTGTCCACGATAGTCAACCTTTCCTCCACCTTTAGCGATGGATTTAGACACAATAGACGAGCTGGTATGTGGAGCATTGTGAATCATCTTGGCACCAGTGTCCTGGTGTTGCCCAGCATTGGCAAAAGCGATAGAGAGCATGGTACCACGTGCCCCTTCTCCATCAAGGTAAACAGATGGATATTTCATGGTTGTTTTGGCGCCCAAGTTACCATCAATCCACTCAACAGTGGCATCCTTTTGAGCTTTAGCACGTTTCGTTACCAAGTTATAGACGTTATCAGACCAGTTTTGGATAGTCGTATAACGCATATAAGCTCCATCCAAGGCAAAAATTTCTACAATGGCAGCATGCAAGCTGTTACTTGAATAAGTTGGCGCTGTACAGCCTTCTACATAATGGACACTTGCTCCCTCATCAACGATAATCAAGGTACGTTCAAACTGACCAGTATTTTCGTTATTGATACGGAAGTAAGTTTGAAGAGGAATATCTACCTTGACCCCTTTTGGTACGTAGATAAAGGTTCCACCAGACCATACTGCTGAGTTGAGGGCAGCCAATTTGTTATCTGTTGGCGGTACCAACTTGGCAAAGTATTGTTTAAACAAGTCTGGGTATTCCTTGAGGGCAGAATCTGTATCTGTAAAGATAATCCCCAATTTTTGGAACTCTTCCTTCATGTTGTGGTAAACAACTTCTGATTCATACTGGGCAGAGGCACCAGCTAGATATGCACGCTCAGCTTCTGGAATACCAATACGTTCAAAGGTTTCTTTGATTTTTTCAGGAACCTCATCCCACGAACGAGCTGGTTTATCAGATGGTTTTTGGTAGTAGATCAAGTCATCAAAATCAATCTCTGACAAGTCTGCTCCCCAAGTTTGCATGGGCATTTTTTTGAAGGTTTCATAAGACTTCAAACGGAATTCTAACATCCACTCAGGTTCTCCCTTTGCAGCTGATAATTCACGAATGACATCTTCATTCAATCCTTTTCCTGTCGATAGGACAGGCTCTACATCATCATGGAAACCAAATTTATATTCACCAAGGTCAATTGGTTTTGGTTCTACTCTTTCTTCAGCCATAATATCCTTTCTTTCATTCTTTATTTCTACTGATTCATAAGACAAAAGAAACTTGTCTTACTGATTTTTTTGATTTTCAATTGTTTTCTTCAGGGCGTTCCAAGCTAGGGTTGCACACTTGATTCGTTGAGGGAATTTAGCAACTCCTGACAAGAAGGCTGCATCGCCAAGTTGGTCTTGGCGTTCATCTTTTTGCCCTTGAACCATTTCAGAAAAAATAGTCGCAAGTTCTAAGATTTCTTGTTTGGTTTTTCCTAAAACTGCGTCCGTCATCATACTAGCAGATGCTGTAGAGATGGTGCAACCTGAGTTTAGAAAAGCGATATCTTCCAAACGATCCTCTGCATCAAACTTGACAGAGAGATTGATAACATCCCCACAAGTCGGATTGTTGAGACTGATTTGTTCAGCGTCTTCTAACTTCCCTTGGTGATGTGGATTTTTCGAATGGTCCGCTACCACTGCCATATAAAGGCTATCTAGTTTAGAAAGTGCCATTGAAAAACTCCTTTGTCTTTTGTAAGGCATCGACTAGTTTATCGCAATCTGCCTTGGTATTGTAGATATAAAAACTTGCACGAGCTGTTGCTGGGACATCCAAATACTGAAGCAAGGGTTGCGCACAGTGGTGACCTGCACGAACAGCTACTCCTTCATAATCCAAAGCTGTTGCAAGGTCGTGAGGATGGAGATCGCCTAGATTAAAGGCAATGACACCTGAACGTTGAGCCAAGTCCTGTGAACCATAAATGGTCAGTCCTTCAATCGCCTGCAACTTTGGAAAGACATATGCAATCAATTCTTGTTCATGAGCTTCAATCGCATCCATACCAATCTTTTCAAGATAATCTACTGCCGCAGCAAGTCCAATTGCACCTGCCATATTTGGTGTTCCAGCCTCAAATTTCCAAGGCAATTCCTTCCAGCTAGCAGATTGCTCATAGACGAAATCAATCATTTCACCGCCAAATTCTACTGGTGACATTTGTTCCAGATACTTTTCTTTACCGTAAAGAACACCGATACCAGTTGGACCCGCCATCTTGTGACCTGAAAAGGCAAAGAAGTCCACATCCAAGTCCTGGACATCGATCTTCATATGAGGAGTAGATTGAGCACCATCCACCACCATGATGGCTCCAACTTGGTGGGCCATTTGCGTGATTTCTTTAATCGGATTGACTACACCAAGAACATTTGAGGCGTGAGCTAGCGAAACAAACTTGACCTTGTCAGTCAATTTAGCTCGCAAATCATCCATATCCAGAGCTCCATCCTTGAGATAGACATAGACAAGCTCTGCCCCAGTCTTACGGCAGGCTTCCTGCCAAGGAATGATGTTGGAATGGTGTTCCATGACAGAAATCAAAACCTGGTCTCCCTCAGTCAAGACTTCCTCTGCAAAGCGCACCACCCAGTTCAGACTGGTTGTCGTTCCTCTAGTAAAGAGAACTTCCTTTGTAGACCCTGCATTGATAAACTTACGAATGGTTTCACGAGCCGCCTCATAGGAAGCTGTCGCCCGCTCCGCCAAGGTATGAACCCCACGATGAACATTGGCATTGTCGTTCTCATAGTAGCGGTTAATCGTCTCCAGAACTGCTAGTGGTTTTTGTGTCGTCGCAGCATTGTCCAAATAAACCAATGGTTCATCATTAACAATCTGGTCTAAAATTGGAAAATCCTTGCGAATCGCTTCTACATCTAACATAGGCTTCCCCTTAGCGTTTTGACAATTTTTCTTCGATAGTTGCAATCATTTCATCACGAACTTCTTTGACTGGAATCTCAACGATAACAGATCCAAGGAACCCACGAACAACCAAACGCTCTGCAGTTGCCTTATCCAAGCCACGACTCATGAGGTAATACATATCTTCTGGATCTACCTGACCGATAGAAGCCGCGTGTCCTGCAGTGACGTCATTTTCATCAATCAAAAGAATTGGATTGGCATCTGAACGCGCTTGGTCTGAAAGCATAAGAACACGGCTCTCTTGTTGCGCATCTGCTCCCTTAGCCCCCTTGATTATGTGCCCGATACCGTTGAAAGTTAAAGTTGCTTTTTCAAGAATAACCCCATGTTGGAGGATATTTCCGATTGAGTTGCAACCATAGTTGGTTACACGAGTATCAATTCCTTGCACCTGACGGCCACTTGAAAGAGCTACAACTTTCAGGTCAGCATGGCTACCATTACCAATCAAGTCGCTATCAAAATCCGCAACGACGTTTCCTTCGTTCATGACACCGATTGCCCAGTCAATACTTGCATCGTTGCCTAATTTACCACGACGGCTAATGTAGGCAGTAACGTTTTCACCTAGACGGTCAATAGCCGCAAATTTCACTTGAGCACCAGAACGTGCAATTACTTCTACTGTGATATTAGCAGTTGCTTTGGCACTTCCTTCACCACGTGACTCTAGACGCTCAAGATAACTAATCTTAGAATTTTTACCAGCGATAATCATAATATGCTTGTTAAATGGCACATCGCTATCGCTGTCTTGGTAGAAAATTCCTTCGATTGGTTCAGCAATTTCCACGTTATCAGGAATATAGAGAACAGCACCACTGTTGAAATAAGCTGTATGGTAGGCTGCCAACTTGTCATCGTCATACTTAACAGATGACATGAAGAATTCTTCGATCAGCTCTGGAATTTCTTCTAAAGCTGAGTGGAAGTCTGTAAAGACGACACCTTGTTCAGCTAACTCAACTGGAGTTTGCTCAAAAACAGTTTGAGTTCCTACTTGAACCAATTTCAAGTGATTATCTAGAGCTGTGAAATCTGGAACATTTACTGATGGCTCACTTTCTGTAATCGTTCCATCACCCAGATTCCAACGGTGGAATTTGACACGCTCAATAACTGGTAATTCCAAAGTCTCAATCTTATCAAAAGCTTTTTGACGGAGGTCAGCCAACCAGCTTGGTTCAGCGTGCATTTCTGAAAAAAGTTTAATATTTTCTTTAGTCATTTACTTCTCCTAAAAGATACGAGGTAATTACAATTCTTCCTTGTAGTCGTAGCCAAGTTCTTCAGCTAGTTTTGCGTATCCTTCACGTTCCAAACGCGCAGCCAATTCTGGACCACCTGAAAGGACAACTCGACCTTCCATCATGACGTGTACCACATCAGGTGTGATGTAGTTCAAAAGACGTTGGTAGTGAGTGATAATCATAGCACCAAAGCCTTCACCACGCATGGCATTCACACCTTTAGACACAACTTTAAGGGCATCAATATCAAGACCAGAGTCAATCTCATCCAAAAGGGCAAAAGTTGGTTCCAACATCAAAAGTTGAAGAATCTCATTACGTTTTTTCTCACCACCAGAGAAACCTTCGTTGAGGTAACGCTCAGCCATTTCTTCTTTCATGTTGAGCAATTCCATCTTTTCATCTAGCTTAGTGATGAACTCGCGAACTGAAATCTTCTCATCGTCTTCTTTACCAGCATTCATGGCTGCACGAAGAAACTCAGCGTTAGTAATACCAGGAATTTCTGATGGATATTGCATAGCAAGGAAAAGTCCCATACGCGCACGCTCGTCCACTTCCAACTCAAGGATGTTTACGCCATCAAACAAGACTTCACCTTTGGTAACTTCATAGTTTGGATTTCCCATGATAGCGGCAGAAAGAGTCGATTTACCAGTACCATTTGGTCCCATGATAGCGGCGATTTCTCCTGTTTTCAGGGTCAGGTTAACCCCTTTTAAAATTTCTTTTCCTTCAATCTCAACGTGAAGATCTTTGATCTCTAATACTGACATGATAGTTCCTTTCTTTTTCAAAGCCTTTACAGTGCTCACTAGAAACATACTTGATTTCCCTAGAAAATACGGTAAAAGGTCAATAAATATACTTTTATAGTATAACAAAAAAAAGCCTAAAAGGCTTTGATTTTGTCTAGAAGCTGAGGACTAGTCTTTTCCTTTTAAATGCTGGTCAATGACATCTACAATCTTGCCCATCAAGTAACTAACTCGGAAATTTCTAAAGAGCAAAATGGCCCAAAAGGCTGCCATAATATAGCGACCAGTCATCCAGGCTTCATTGAAAAAATAGGTCTCAGCAGCTGTAAACAGCGCGATGATAATAAATTGTTGTCTATTCATAAACTTATTGTATCATGAAATCTTTCTTTAGTCTTCCTCTACCTTCACTTTATCAGCCAAAAATTCAAATCCTTCTGGAATCAGGCTTTCTTCTGCTTCTTTTTCAGTTTGAGAAGATTTGGCTTTGGCTGAAAAGGCTGCGCGAACTTCTTTCCATTCCTCCATGGAAATAGCTAAAATCTCAGGTGAAAAACCTGCTGCCTGACTGAGGATGTTACCAAACATGGTGTTGAGATTGTCCCGTTTCATGGTTTGACCAGCATTGAAGTTAGACTCAAAAGCAAGAATAGCATGGTGCTCATTGGCGGCAACCGGTTGAGAACCAACTAGCAAAGCCTTGTCCGGCCCACCAAGACTTTCAATCACTTCTCCCCAGGCATTCTGCAAACGAATCAGGTTTTGACGTGCTAAATCAGGATTTTCGACGGCCTCTTGTAGGATAGATTGCACTTTATTGCGATCCACACGATAGACTGTCTGGCCTGCTGCTGGGCGACTAGGTGCTGGACTTGTTGTCTTGGGTACAGTTCCCACATTTGCGAGTTCTTGTTTAAGACGCGCAACTTCCTGTCTCAATGCAGAAATTTCATGTTCAACTGCCCCAGAAAGAGCTGGTTCAGGCTTAATCTCTGCCAAACGGATAGTCATCATCTCAGCATAAATCTTAGGCTGCAAACTAGACTTAATATCTGCTAAACTGACTGTCGCTAAGCGAATCATTTCAAACAGATTTTCTTGAGGAAGTGTCAAATTTTCTACAAAGACTGGACTATGATGAGTGTTTTCTCCCCCTGTTTGAACAATTAACAAGTCTCTTAAATAGTGTAAAAGGTCGGTCACAAAACGAGTCATGCTCTTACCATTGTCAAAAAGAAGATTCAAGCAAGACAAAGCCTTGGGAACATCCTGTTGAGACAAGGCAGCCACATAATCATCCAAGGCTGATAGACTAATTGTGCCAGTAATTTCTTCAGAGATGGCAGTCGTCAGCTCGTTTCCCTGTGTCAAACTCAAGGCTTGATCCAAAATAGACAAGGCATCTCGCATTCCACCTTCAGCCCGTCTAGCAATGATTTCCACAGCCTCTGGTTCAGAACTGATATTTTCTTTGTCTAAGATATAGTGAATATGTTCCTTAATATCCTGTGTCTTAATCGATTTAAATTCAAAACGTTGCACACGGGATAGAATAGTCGCAGGTATCTTGTGCAATTCAGTAGTAGCCAAAATAAAGACCACATTCTGTGTTGGCTCTTCTAACGTCTTTAGGAGGGCATTAAAAGCTCCTGTAGACAGCATGTGAACCTCATCTATGATGTAAACCTTATAACGGGCAAGACTAGGAGCGTAGGTAGATTTATCACGAATTTCGCGAATTTCATCCACCCCATTATTAGAAGCCGCATCCATTTCAATGACATCTTCTAAACTACCATCCGTCACTGCCTGACAAATATAGCAGTTATTACAAGGTTCACCACCCACTTGATTGGGACAGTTCATAGCTTTGGCAAAGATCTTAGCCACACTAGTTTTTCCCGTTCCACGTGGACCAGAGAAAAGATAGGCATGACTTATTTTCTCTTGCTCTACTGCTTGTTTAAGAGTCTTAGCCACAACTTCTTGACCAACCAACTGGGAGAAGTTTTGACTTCTATATTTTCGATAAAGTGCTTGATACATTAGGCTTTCTCCCCAAACATTGTAAAGTCCCATTCTGTCTTTTCAAGCAAAATAGCGACAAATTGTTCCAAATAATCTCGATCCATAGCATCATAATCATCAAGCTCTGAAGAATCCAGATCCAGAACTCCAAGTAATTGACCATTCTTTATCATCGGCACAACAATTTCACTTTTAGCTCGACTATCACAAGAAATATAGTTGGGATAAATTGTTACATCACCAACCAGAACAGTTTCCTGAAAATGAGCTGCCTCCCCACAAACACCTTTTCCCAGTGCAATACGGATGCAGGAAACACCTCCTTGGAAAGGACCTAGAACCAATTCCTTTCCATCGAACAGATAAAAGCCTGCAAATACGGTATTAGGTAAGCGTGATTTTAGAAGAGCACTGGCGTTGGAAAGATTAGCCAAAACATTGGTTTCACCATCCAATAAAAAAGAGAGCTCTTCATTTAACATTTGATAACGTGATTGTTTTTCTGATTCTAACATAGGACTATTATATCAAAAAAGGCTTACAGACAAAAGAAAAATCCCTTGTTTAGTAAACAAAGGATTTTGGGCTCTATAATATTTGTAGTGGGTAAATCTCCTATAAATATTATGGAGCCTATTTTTGTGTAGAAAAAAAGTCCCATATGACCTATAATGAAAAGCGACGAAACAACTCATTAGAAAGATTCATATGGAACCATTACATTTTATCATAAAACTGCTCGATATCAAAGACCCTAATGTCCAAATTATGGATGTTGTTAATAGAGATACCCACAAGGAAATCATCGCTAAACTGGATTATGAGGCCCCATCTTGTCCTGAATGTGGAAGTCAAATGAAGAAATATGACTTCCAAAAACCATCGAAAATTCCTTACCTTGAAACAACTGGTATGCCTACCAGAATCCTCCTTAAAAAGCGTCGTTTCAAGTGCTATCATTGCTCTAAAATGATGGTCTCACAGACCTCTCTCGTCGAGAAAAATCACCAAATTCCTCGTATTATCAACCAAAAAATTGCGCAAAAATTGATTGAAAAAACTTCTATGACCGATATCGCTCATCAACTGGCTATTTCAACTTCAACTGTCATTCGCAAGCTTAATGACTTCCGTTTTAAGCATGATTTTTCTCGTCTTCCAGAGATTATGTCTTGGGACGAGTATGCCTTTACCAAGGGAAAGATGAGTTTCATTGCACAAGATTTTGATAATCTTAACATCATCACTGTTCTTGAAGGCAGAACACAGGCTATCATACGAAATCACTTTCTGCGCTACGAGCGAGCTGTTCGTTGTCAGGTGAAAATCATTACGATGGATATGTTTAGTCCCTACTATGCCTTAGCTAAACAGCTTTTCCCATGTGCTAAAATCGTTCTCGACCGCTTTCACATTGTCCAACATCTCAGCCGTGCTATGAGTCGTGTCCGTGTCCAAATCATGAATCAATTTGAGCGAAAATCTCATGAATACAAAGCCATCAAGCGCTACTGGAAGCTCATACAGCAGGATAGTCGTAAACTCAGTGATAAACGTTTTTATCGCCCTACTTTTCGCATGCACTTAACAAATAAAGAAATTCTAGACAAGCTTTTGAGCTATTCAGAAGACTTGAAACACCACTACAATCTCTATCAACTCTTGCTTTTTCACTTTCAGAACAAGGAACCTGTCAAATTCTTCGGACTTATTGAGGACAATCTAAAGCAGGTTCATCCTCTTTTTCAGACTGTCTTTAAAACCTTCCTCAAGGATAAAGAAAAGATTGTCAACGCCCTTCAACTACCCTATTCCAACGCCAAATTGGAAGCGACCAATAATCTCATCAAACTTATCAAGCGAAATGCCTTTGGTTTTCGGAACTTTGAAAACTTCAAAAAACGGATTTTTATCGCTCTCAATATCAAAAAAGAAAGGACGAAATGTGTCCTTTCTCGATCTTAGCTTTTCTTCAACCCACTACAGTTGACAAAGAGCCGGATTTTGTGAATTTTCAATTTGATTAAAGTTCGATATCACCGAACAAGTCAGCCATTGAGAATCCTGTTTGTGTTTCTGGAAGTTCGAAATCACGTTTTTCTTGACGCTTTGGACGACGTGGACGAGCAGCACGTTTTTCTTCTTTTTGTCCTTCTTCTTGAGCTGGACGCTCTTCAAGAGCTTTGATAGAAAGTGATACGCGCTCTGCATCTGCGTTAACTTCAAGAACTTTAACTTTAACTTCTTGACCTACTTTAAGAGCTTCTTTTGGATTTTCAATACGTTTGTGTGAAATTTGTGATACGTGAACAAGTCCATCGATACCTGGCAATACTTCAACAAATGCACCGAAGTCAGTCAAACGTTTAACTGTTCCTTCTACTACATCACCTTTAGCCAATTTTTGCTCAACGCCATCCCATGGTCCAGGTGTTGTTGCTTTAAGTGAAAGTGAGACACGTCCTTCTTCTTCGTTAAGATCAAGGATTTTAACTTCAATTTCTTCACCAACAGTTACAACTGATTTTGGTGATACGTTACGTTCGTGTGACAATTCAGTCAAGTGAACCAATCCGTCAACACCACCAAGGTCGATGAAAGCACCAAAACTTGTGATACGTGCAACTTTACCAGTTACTACATCACCAACAGCCAATTTACCAAATACTTCAGCGCGAGCTGCTGCTGTAGCTGCTTCAACAACTTCACGACGTGAAAGGATGAAGCGGTTTTCTTTAGCGTCAACTTCTTTGATTTTAGCATCAAATTCTTGACCTACAAAACGCTCAGTGTTACGTACGAAACGAGTATCCAACATTGAAGCTGGGATAAATCCACGAACACCTTCAAATTCTACTGAAAGTCCACCTTTAACGGCACGAGTTCCTTTAACAGTAACAACTTCTTCTTCGCGACCAACAAGTTTGTCCCATGCTTTGCGAGCTTCAAGGCGTTTTTTAGATACAAGGTATGTAACTGTATCAGTATCTTTACCAACTACTTGACGAAGTACAAGAACATCCAATACTTCTCCTACTTTAACAAAGTCATTGATATCTGCATCGCGATCGTTTGTCAATTCGCGAAGAGTCAAGACACCTTCAACACCAGTTCCAGAGATTGCAACGTTAGCTTGAGTCGCATCAACTGTCAATACTTCAGCACTAACAACATCACCAGTCTCAACTTGGCTAACGCTATTTAGCAAATCTTCAAATTCGTTCATCTAAAAAATCCTCCAACAATCAAGTTTTTCTTAAACTTGACATACTTATAATTTTTTTCCTAAGCACCCGCAAGGACATGTTCATATCGTTCACGTCTTTCAATTATAAAAATAAAATACCCTAAGATATTTTGCTTTTTATCTTGATTATTACCTAAGAACTGGGGTAGCTGGATTCGAACCAACGCATGAGGGAGTCAAAGTCCCTTGCCTTACCGCTTGGCTATACCCCATTGACGAAATGGAGAGAGAGGGATTCGAACCCCCGAACCCGAAGGAGCGGATTTACAGTCCGCCGCGTTTAGCCTCTTCGCTATCTCTCCTACAATCAACATGGACTATTATATCATGAAAATTTCAAAAAAACAAGACTTATTTTGCTAAATTATAATTTTCAATCAAAATTTCCACAGCTTTTTCCAATTTTTTATAAAAACTATCGACATTCCCATTCTTTATGATGGCAAATTGTCCGTCTAATTCGGCAATTTCTCCGATAACTTTTTTACCGATAGTCAATGTATAACCTTCAAAACTGTCTTTACCAACATTAACTTTAGCATCTGCTACTTGAATTTCAATTTTTTTATCTTTCTTGCTCATTTCATACCTCTCTTCACTTTTTCTATTTTACAAGAAAATCCTAAAACTAGCAAGAAAAAACTCTATACCAGGCTTGTCTGATATAAAGTTTTCTGCTTTATTTAATATGTTTTTCTAGTTCTTTTTGGTACTTACCATTTGATTCCAATTTTTCTTTTTGCCATTTTTTCAGTGCTTCTTCATATTCTTTTGTTGTAACGATATCTTTTTGCAATTTCATTCCTTTAAAGATATATGGGTCACCTTTAATACCAACTTGTGAGTATGGTTTTGAGAATGGTACTACGTTACTTACAACTGGAGAACCACCAGATGAGGCTGTTGGCATCAATAATGAACTATCTGTCAACCAAGCTTGAGCCTTGGCATATTTTTCATAGCGCTCTTCAAGATTCGTAGTTTCTGAATCTGCATCATCCAATAATTTCTTATATTGGTCCAAACCAAGTTTAGCTACAACATCCTTATCTTTCCCTTTAGTAATACCAAGGTGTTTCATAGCAGAACCTGATTTAGGATCCATGATATTCAAGTAAGATGCTGGGTCTTGATAACTTGGAGCCCATCCTGTACTATTCAAGTCATAGTCTTTTTGAGAAGGAACACGTGCTTGAGAAGTGATTGTTTCCTTTTCATTATCTGTCATTTGAAGAACATCGATGACAACATTTTCAGCACCAAGAGTTGATTCGATAGACTGTTTGAAAGAGTTGCTTTGTTGAACGGCGATGGTATCTGTTTGTTCAACTGGGACATCCAAGTGAATTGGGAATGTTACCCCTTTAGATTCCAAGTCTTTCTTAGCTTTTTCGAACGCAGCTTTAGCCTTGTCAGGGTTGTAGATAGAATCCTTACCGTCAACTAGCTCAACACCTTTCCACTGGTCACCATAGTTCACCAACTCTGCTTGAGCGATTTGACCAAAGTTTTTCCCACCTGCTTGTACAAAGTTGTCAGGAACAAGGCTGTTACGAATAATCTTATCCGCACCGTCTTCACCATTTAGCTGAGCAGCATAAGAATGGCGGTTAAAGGCAAAGTTGATAGCCTGACGGAAGTCCTTATTAAGCATAGCTTCTTTTGTAGAAGTCTTTTGTTCTTCACTTGTTTTCGCAGTTTTATTGTATGACTGACGATTTACGTTAAAGGTGAAGTAATAACTACTTGAGTCCTGTGGGCTATAAGTTATTTTATCTCCGTATTGTTCCAAAGTAGAAGCAAAGTTTGAGCTACTTGGGAAGAGACGGGCTGTCGTATAGGCACCAGAAGAGAAGCTACGAATCAACGATTCCTGATCAGAACCATCGTAGTAAGTCAATTTAATCTTCTCGATTTTTACCTTTTCTTTATCCCAGTAATTTGGGTTTTTCTCGTATTCGATCAACGATTTAGAAGTCAAGGCCTTCAAGATATAAGGACCATTGTAGAGAATCCCTGCTGGAGTAACTGCTCCATAATCTTTACCTGATGCCTTCAAAAATTCTTCATTTACAGGCAACATCGTTGCTGTTGTGACTTTAGAGTTCCAGAAGCTTTCTGGTTTGTTTAGGGTATATTCGACTGTGTAATCATCCAAGGCCTTGACACCAACTGTAGAGAAATCATTGGTCTCACCAGTCATGTAGGCATCCAAGCCCTTGATTGAATTTTGGATGAGAGAGACACCGTCTGACTTGCCGTCAGCTACGTGTTTTAGTCCTGTCACAAAGTCATGGGCTGTTACTTCTGCGTATTCTTCGCCTTCTGAAGTGTACCATTTAACTCCTTTACGAAGTTTATAGGTATAAGTCAAACCATCTTTTGAGACAGACCAATCTTCAGCCAAGGAAGGAATAACATTCCCGTACTGGTCATTTTCCATCAAACCATCCACCACATTCCCGATGACATCTGTTGTAGATGTACGAGTCGCTATACTATAATCCAAAGATGCTGGATCTACTGCATAGACATATGAAAATGTTGTCGGTGCATCTGCTTCTTTATCAGCTTTTCCACAAGCCACTAAAAGAGCTGTTGTGCTCAGGACCACTCCTGCTGTTAAGAGCCATTTTTTCGATTTCATAAAAATCTCCTTTAGTTAATTTTAATCTACTTTTACAATCCAACCTTCTGGCGCTTCAATATCACCAAACTGAATACCTGTCAATTCATCATAGAGTTTACGAGTCACAGGACCTACTTCTGTTTCACTATAGAAAACATGGAAATCATCACCGTGCTGAATTCCACCAATTGGAGAAATAACTGCTGCTGTACCACAGGCACCTGCCTCTACAAAACGGTCAAGATTATCAATTGGGACATCCCCCTCAATAGGAGTTAAGCCCAAGCGATGTTCTGCTAAGTAAAGCAAAGAATACTTGGTAATAGATGGCAAGATAGATGGACTCAATGGTGTTACAAATTCATTATCAGCTGTAATTCCAAAGAAGTTAGCTGATCCGACCTCTTCAATCTTTGTATGAGTTGATGGGTCTAGATAGATAACATCTGAGAAATGACGTGACTTGGCCAATTTCCCTGGCAAGAGACTTGCAGCATAGTTTCCACCAACCTTAGCCGCACCTGTACCATTTGGAGCGGCACGGTCGTATTCATCCTGAATCAAGAAGTTGGTTGGGACCAAACCGCCTTTAAAGTAATTACCAACTGGCATGGCAAAGATGGTGAAAATGTACTCTTCTGCCGGTTTTACTCCGATAATATCTCCTACTCCAATCAAAAGAGGACGAAGATAAAGGGTTCCACCTGTTCCGTATGGAGGTACATATTCTTCATTCGCACGAACAACTGCCTTACAAGCTTCTACAAACATTTCTGTTGGAACTTGCGGCATCAAGAGACGCTCACAAGTACGTTGCAGACGTTTAGCATTTTCATCAGGACGGAAAAGTTGAATACTACCATCCTTAGTACGATAAGCTTTCAAACCTTCAAATGCTTGTTGACCATAGTGAAGACTTGGAGAAGACTCTGAAATATGCAAGGTTGCATCTTCTGTCAACTCTCCTTGATTCCATTGTCCATTTTTAAAATGAGCAATATAGCGATAAGGTAATTTCATATAGGAAAAACCGAGATTTTCCCAATCAATCGTTACTGTCATATTCCACTCCTTATTCTAAAAACCTATTTCTTTTATTCTACACTATTTTTCTAAAATAGCAAGTATATTTTGTAATTTTCAGAAAATTTCTTCAATAAAAAGAACCAGCTCTGAGAACTGATTCTTCATTTCACTTATTTAGCTTCAGTAAATACTTCTTTAAGATAAGCATCAAAAACTTCTTCATCTGAAATGGTGTCTGAAATAAAGCTTCCATTGCTAGTACGTTCTGACAGGTTCAAGTCTTGTAGTCGACTTTCATAGATTGTACCTTTGTTAGATTGAACAATCAGAGTTTGGTCGTTCTCTTCCACTTCTGTACTGAAGAGATCACCAACAAATCCTTGCTCTGCAACTGATCCTGCTAAGAAGACACGATGCGGTTTGTTTTTCAACTCACGCAAGACTTGTAGTCCTCGTTTGGCACGGCTAGTTGCTGGAATTTCGTCAATAGAAACACGTTTCAAACTTCCACGCTGAGTCAAGAGGTAGAAGGATGAAGTGTTACAGATAAAGGCCGATTGGAGGGTATCATCTTCTTTCAGGTTCATAGCCTTGACACCTGCAGCCTTAGCACCGACAACTGGTACCTCTTCGATATTGAAACGAAGGGCATAACCATTTTGGCTGATCAAGAGAACATCATCTAGTTTGATTGGAGCTACTGCTACAATCTGGTCTGTATCATCTTTGAGCTTAGCATACTTGACAGACTTAGACTTGTAGGTCCGCCATGGGGTGAATTCTTTTCGCTCTACACGCTTGATTTGACCGAGACGAGTCGCAGCAAAGTAGGTTGTCGCATCATCAAACTGATCCACTACTTCCACATAAAGGATTTCTTCGTTAGTTTCAAAGTTTGTAATGGTTTGGCTCAGATGCTCACCGATATCCTTCCAACGAATGTCTGCCAATTCATGGATTGGTCGATAAATGACATTTCCAAGCGTCGTGAACATCAAGAGATGCTGGGTTGTCTTGGCAGATTGAACAAAAATCAAACGGTCGTCATCACGTTTGCCAATTTCTTCCAGCGTTGAAGCCGCAAAGGAACGTGGGCTGGTACGCTTGATATAACCTGCCTTGGTCACGCTGACGTAGGTATCTTCCTCGGCGATAAGACTGGCTGTATCAATCTCAATTGCTTTCGCAGTGTCTTCTAGAGAACTCAAACGCGGAGTCGCAAACTTCTTCTTAACCTCACGAAGTTCTTTCTTCATGAGATTGTACATAGTCCGCTCATCCCCGATAATAGCCGCCAGCATGGCAATCTTTTCACGAAGTTCTGCTTCTTCTTCCTGTAAGACAACCACATCGGTATTGGTCAAACGATACAATTGCAAGGTAACGATGGCCTCAGCCTGCTCCTCTGTAAAATCATAGCTAACTTTGAGATTTTCCTTGGCATCCGCCTTATTCTCAGAAGCACGGATAAGCGCAATGACTTCGTCCAAAATCGAAATCACACGAATCAAACCTTCAACGATATGGAGACGTTTCTCAGCCTTTTCCTTATCAAAGCGTGAACGCGCCAAAATCACTTCACGACGGTGGGCAATGTAGCTAGACAGGATTGGAACAATCCCAACCTGACGAGGCGTGAAATTGTCAATTGCCACCATATTAAAGTTGTAGTTGATTTGTAGGTCGGTGTATTTAAATAGGTAGTTGAGAACAAGCTCCGTATTGGCATCTTTTTTTAGCTCAATAGCAATACGGAGACCGTCACGGTCAGACTCATCGCGAACCTCAGCAATACCAGACACCTTATTATTGACACGAACATCATCAATCTTCTTGACTAGATTGGCCTTGTTGATTTCATAAGGAATCTCAGTAACAACAATTTGTTCCTTACCACCTTTTAGCTTTTCAATCTCAGTCTTGGAACGAACAACCACGCGCCCTTTCCCAGTTTCATAGGCCTTCTTGATTTCATCACGACCCTGGATAATCCCTCCAGTCGGGAAGTCTGGTCCAGGCAAGAATTCCATGAGTTTATCCACCTTGGCAGTTGGATGGTCAATCATGTAAACAGCTGTATCGATGACCTCAGCTAAATTATGAGGTGGAATATCTGTCGCATATCCAGCCGAAATACCAGTCGATCCATTTACCAAGAGATTTGGAAAGGCTGCTGGCAAGACTGTCGGCTCTTTTTCGGTGTCATCAAAGTTCCAAGCAAAGGGAACTGTCTTCTTCTCGATATCCTGAAGAAGATAGCCAGCAATTTCAGACAGACGTGCCTCAGTATAACGCATAGCCGCAGGCGGATCTCCGTCCATAGAACCGTTATTACCGTGCATTTCAACCAAAATCTCACGATTTTTCCAGTCCTGTGACATACGAACCATGGCATCATAGATAGAAGAATCACCGTGTGGGTGGAAATTCCCCATGATGTTACCGACAGACTTGGCCGACTTGCGGTAACTCTTATCAAAGGTATTGCCATCCTTATTCATAGAATAAAGAATGCGACGCTGAACCGGCTTCAAGCCATCACGAATATCTGGCAAAGCCCGGTCTTGAATAATGTACTTGGAGTAGCGACCAAAGCGCTCTCCCATAATGTCCTCCAGGGACATGTTTTGAATGTTACTCATATAGGATACAGAGCCCGTAAAATACCAAGTGAAAATAGAAAATTCTTGAAGTAAGAAAGCTCACAAGAGAATTTATCTTTTTCACCTAGCATTTAGGGCGTGTTCAACTCCTTTCAAAGAATGTAGAGTAGATTTTTACAGAAAAGGTGTTCAGTTAAGATATAAAGGGACGATTTGGCTTGCCGAAAATTTCTGTAGAAAAATAGAAAATCGATGTAGGGCTCGATGAAGTCAAGACGATTTGACTTTTTTCCGACTAAAATTAGTTCCGTGTTCAGTTACTACAAATAATCAAACGACCCTTTCTGTAGTTTAATCTTTTAAATTAAGGTCTTTAGTTAGTTAGCGATTAAGAAGTCTCTCCTCAGCATACTCAATCATTTTCTCAGCTACTTCCATATCATAGTCAAATCCCATCTTGTGAGCAAATCTTTGAGCTTCTCTATGGAAAAGTTGCATCGTAGCAAACAAAGACTCAGTGATTTTATCTAAACTTGAGAAATCAAGCAAATCTGAGAATTCCTTCTTTTGCTCAGCAGGTAAATAGTTGAAGAGATACTTGTAGTTCTTGCCGATATCGACTTTCCCCCTATCACTTGCAACCTGCCAAGCCAAAATTTTCAAGAATTCTTGTTGACAAATGCCGTAGAGATGGTCAGTCGCGTAGATGACTTGCTTACGACAGATTCCTTTGACCACGTAGGCTGACACCCACCAAAATTCATTGCAGGATTTTACAAAATTCGTTTCAGTAGCTGGGGGTGTCCAGTAACGCTCTAGATTTTGCGAATAGGGTTCAAATAAATGTTCTGGGTCTTCAAAAACAGTGAATCCAGCCTCGCTATCCACCCACTCTTGGATGTGGTCTTTAGGGCAGAGAGTCAAATCAATGCGATTGCCATCTTCAAAGAGCATGAGAAATAGACGGCGATGACCAAAACCAACTTCTTGCTCAATAATGCGCTTCCCAAACAGGTCCAGCCAAGAAAGGTCACTCGTCAGATTATCTAAATCGTCCACGACATAGACCACGTCATAGTCTTGAAATTCATCTTTTGGGGCCTTTGGGTTTGTCCGTGAACCAGACATAGCGACAGCTTTGACTTGTAAAGTTTTGGCAATCTGTAAAATCAGATCTAGCATTTCTGTTTCAGTTCTCATTTCGATACCCATTCATTAAAAAGTGACTTAAAACACTGTCGCTTCTTCCAGCGTAAATTTGACATTATCCTCAATCCACTTACGGCGTGGTTCGACCTTGTCTCCCATGAGGACATTGACGCGGCGTTCGGCGCGAGCCAGATCTTCAATGGTGACACGGATGAGGGTACGGGTTTCTGGATTCATAGTTGTTTCCCAGAGCTGGTCCGCATTCATCTCTCCAAGCCCCTTGTAGCGTTGGAGTGTTGCACCTTTACCGAACTGTTTGCGAAGTTCTTCAAGTTCTCCGTCTGTCCAAGCGTAGGCCACTTCTTCTTTCTTGCCTTTTCCTTTGGACATCTTGTAAAGAGGCGGAAGGGCAATATAGACATGTCCCGCCTCAACTAGCGGACGCATATAACGGTAGAAAAAGGTTAAGAGAAGTGTTTGAATATGGGCACCGTCGGTATCCGCATCGGTCATGATAATGATCTTGTCATAGTTGGCGTCTTCAATGGAGAAGTCTGCTCCAACACCCGCACCAATGGTATAAATCATGGTATTGATTTCTTCATTTTTGAGAATATCCGCCATCTTGGCCTTGGCTGTATTGATAACCTTACCACGTAGAGGCAAGATAGCCTGGAACTTGCGGTCACGACCTTGCTTGGCAGAACCGCCGGCAGAGTCCCCCTCAACTAGATAGAGTTCATTCTTAGCAGGATTCTTAGACTGGGCTGGCGTTAATTTACCCGACAACAAGCCCTTATCTTTCTTATTTTTCTTACCATTTCGGCTTTCATCACGCGCTTTACGTGCTGCTTCACGGGCATCACGCGCCTTGATAGCCTTGCGAATAAGATTAGAGGCTAGTTCCCCATTTTCCATGAGGAAGAAAGTCAACTTATCAGCCACAATTCCATCTACAACCGGACGAGCTAGTGGGCTTCCAAGTTTGTCCTTGGTCTGGCCTTCAAACTGCAAATGTTCTTCAGGAACAAGGATAGAAAGAACGGCTGCTAATCCCTCACGATAGTCGGAACCTTCAAGGTTTTTATCTTTTTCCTTGAGAAGACCTGTCTTACGCGCATAGTCATTCATAACCTTGGTAATGGCAGACTTAAGTCCTGTTTCATGCGTTCCCCCATCCTTGGTACGAACGTTATTAACAAAGGATAGAATGTTATCTGAAAATCCGTCATTATACTGAAGAGCTACTTCCACTTGGAAACCATTGTCTTCACCTTCAAAGTAAAGAACTGGTGTCAAGGTTTCCTTGTCTTCATTCAGATAAGAAACAAAGTCTTGTACCCCATTTTCATAGTGAAACTCAACAGACTCATCTGTTCGCTTATCCGTCAAGGACAAGGTCACATTTTTCAAGAGAAAGGCTGATTCATTAAGACGCTCTGAGATGGTATTGTACTTGAAGTCTATCGTAGAAAAGATCGTCGCATCAGGCATAAACGTAACCTTGGTACCTGTTTTAGACTTGGGCGCTGTACCGATTTTCTTCAGAGTCGTGACAGGTTTTCCACCATTTTCAAAACGTTGCTTGTAAATTGCACCATCGCGAGTGATTTCAACTTCTAGCCAACTTGAAAGAGCGTTAACAACGGAAGAACCCACCCCGTGGAGACCACCAGATGTCTTGTAGCCACCCTGACCGAATTTCCCTCCGGCGTGAAGAATGGTAAAGATAACCTCAACTGTTGGGATTCCCATCGCGTGCATTCCAGTCGGCATCCCACGTCCGTGGTCTTGAACCGTTAAACTGCCGTCTTTATTAATGGTCACATCAATACGGTCACCAAATCCAGACAAGGCTTCATCGACAGCATTATCGACGATTTCCCAGACTAGGTGGTGGAGCCCAGCGCCATCGGTCGATCCGATATACATCCCTGGACGTTTTCGGACCGCATCCAACCCTTCTAGCACCTGAATGGCATCATCATTATAATTGTTAATATTGATTTCCTTTTTTGACACAAGGAACCTCCTATTCGTTCATCTTTACTATTCTACAGGTTTTCCAAGGATTTTGCAAAATTTTTCTTTCTCCGGTGTGACAATTTCAGAAGAGATTCTCTGCCTTTCTTCTCCATTTCATGATATAATAGGAGTATGATTACAATAGTTTTATTAATCCTAGCTTATCTGCTGGGTTCGATTCCGTCTGGTCTCTGGATTGGACAAGTATTCTTTCAAATCAATCTGCGCGAGCATGGTTCTGGTAACACTGGAACGACCAATACCTTCCGCATTTTAGGCAAGAAAGCTGGTATGGCAACCTTTGTGATTGACTTTTTCAAAGGAACCCTAGCAACACTGCTTCCGATTATGTTTCATCTTCAAGGAGTTTCGCCTCTCATCTTTGGACTTTTGGCTGTCATTGGACATACCTTCCCTATCTTTGCAGGATTTAAGGGAGGCAAGGCTGTCGCAACCAGTGCTGGAGTGGTTTTCGGATTTGCACCTGTCTTCTGTCTCTACCTTGCAGTTGTTTTCTTTGGAACCCTCTATCTTGGTAGTATGATTTCACTATCTAGTGTCACAGCATCTATCGCGGCTGTCATCGGAGTTCTACTCTTTCCACTTTTTGGTTTTATTCTGAGTCACTATGACCCTCTCTTCATCGCTATTATCCTAGCACTTGCTAGTTTGATTATCATTCGTCATAAGGACAATATCACACGCATTAAAAATAAAACTGAAAATCTTGTCCCTTGGGGACTGAACTTAACCCATCAAAATTCTAAAAAATAAACGCCAGTTCTGTACTGACGTTTTTTGTATGCTTATTTTGATTTGATATAGTTGATACCATCTGCTTTTGGTGCAACTGCTTTTCCAAAGAAGGCTGCCAAGACAAGAATTGTCAAAACATAAGGTGCGATTTGAAGATAAACCGCAGGCACTCCTTGTAGGAATGGCAATTGAGATCCGATAACAGCCAAACTTTGTGAAAGTCCAAAGAAAAGACTAGAAAGCATGGCTCCGATTGGATTCCATTTTCCGAAGATCATCGCAGCAAGGGCGATAAATCCAGGTCCAACAATAGTTGTCACTGAGAAGTTAACTGAGATTGATTGAGCATAAATCGCTCCGCCAATTCCACCTAGGAAACCTGAAATAATAACCCCTAAATATCTCATCTTGTAGACATTGATTCCCAACGTGTCCGCTGCTTGAGGATGTTCACCAACAGAGCGGAGACGAAGACCAAAGCGAGTTTTGAAGAGAATAAACCAAGCAAGGAACGAGAAGGCAATCGCCAAGTAACCAAGAAGGCTAGTTGACTTGAAGAAGATATCACCGATTACTGGGATATTTGCCAAGACTGGGAAATCAAAGCGTCCAAAAGTCTGACTTAGGTTGTCGGTTTGTCCTTTGTTATAAAGGACTTTCACTAAGAAAACAGCCAAGGCTGGCGCCATCAAGTTCAATACCGTACCGCTGACAACATGGTCTGCACGGAAATGAACCGTCGCTGCTGCGTGTATGATAGAGAAGAGGCCTCCAACCAATCCTGCTACAAGCAAGGATAGCCATGGAGTTGCTGCTCCAAATTGTTCTGCAAATTCAAGGTTAAAGACAACTCCAGAAAAGGCACCCATTACCATAATTCCTTCAAGGCCGACGTTTACGACACCACCACGTTCAGAGAAAACACCACCAATACTTGTAAAGATGAGGGGCGCTGAGTAAATCAGCATAGAAGACACCAAGAGGGTGAGCAAGGTTGTAATAGACATCTTTACTTACCTCCTTTAACTTGTTTTTTCGGTTTGACAAAGCGTTCGATAAGGTAATGAACACTGACAAAGAAGATAATAGACGCTGTTACAATGCTGACAAGCTCAGACGGTACCTGCGCCGCATTCATACCAGGGGCTCCAACTTGGAGAACACCAAATAAGAAGGCTGCAAAGAGAATACCAATTGGTGAGTTGGCCGCAAGCAGACTAACCGCCATCCCGTTAAATCCGACAGCTAATGACGACCCCTGAACATAAACGTTCTGGAAGGTTCCCAGACCTTCAACAGCTCCACCAAGACCAGCCAAGGCACCTGATATAATCATTGATAGGATAATTGTTCGTTTGGCAGAAATACCAGCGTATTCTGAAGCATGTGGATTAAGGCCAACCGCACGGATTTCAAAACCAAGAGTCGTTTTCTTGAGCATGAACCAAATGACTGCAACAGCAATGATGGCAAAGAAAATACCGATATTCATCCGTGAGTTACCAGTCAACTCAGCCAACCAAGGTGTCTGATAGGTTGCATTAGCCCCAACACGAATGGTCGAATCTGTACTTTGCATGAAGTCTTTAGGGAAAGCATGGATAAAGGCATTCCCTACATATAAGACAATGTAGTTCATCATGATGGTTACGATAACCTCTGACGTCCCTAGATAGGCTCTAAGAATACCCGGAATCGCTCCAACAATCCCACCAGCAATCAGGGCAATCACGATAGTCGCTAAAATCATCAACGGACGGGGCATATCTGGATGCGACAGGGCAAACCAACCACTGAGAATCCAACCCGCCAAAGCCTGACCAGGAAGCCCGACGTTAAAGAAACCTGCTCGACTGGCAACGGCAAAACCAAGACCAATCAAGACCAATGGCCCCATAGCACGGAAGATTTCTCCAATTCCACGCAGGCTACCAAAGGCTGTATAGAACAATTCTTCATAGCCCCAAATAGCATCATAACCAAAGATCCACATGACAATGGCTCCGAGTAAAATTCCTAGGAATACAGAAATCAAGGGAACCGAAATTTGTTGTAATTTTTTAGACATCACTCTTCTCCTTTCCCAAGTTTCCACCAGCCATCAAGACACCAAGTTCTTGTTTATTGGTTGTTTCTGGTGATACAATACCTTGAATCTTACCATCGTGGATAACGGCAATACGGTCTGAAACGTTTAAAATCTCATCCAATTCAAAGCTGACAACAAGGACAGCTTTACCATTATCACGCTCTTCAATCAAGCGTTTGTGGATATATTCAATAGCACCGACATCCAAACCACGAGTTGGCTGGCTGACGATAAGGAGATCAGGATCACGATCAATTTCACGAGCAATAATTGCTTTTTGTTGATTTCCTCCTGAAAGTGCAGCTGCAGGAACAAATTCACTGGCAGCACGAACATCAAACTCTTCCATTAGCTTTTTAGCATAAGAGGTAATATTTGAATAGTTCAAAATTCCATTTTTACTATGTGGTTCTTTATAGTAGGTTTGAAGGGCAATATTTTCAGAAATCATCATTTCCAAAATCAAGCCATCACGGTGACGGTCTTCTGGAACGTGCCCAACACTCAATTCTGTAATCTGACGTGGGGGCAATCCTACAATTGAATCTCCTTTTAGCTCAATGCTACCAGATTCAACCTTGCGAAGACCTGTAATGGCTTGAATCAGTTCAGACTGACCATTTCCATCAATCCCCGCAATCCCAACAATCTCTCCAGAACGAACATCCAAGGACAGATTTTTAACAGCTGGAACACCGCGGTTTTCATTGACCACCAAGTCTTTAATAGACAAGACCACTTCTTTTGGTTGAGAGGCTTGTTTCTCTGTTTTAAAGGAAACAGAACGTCCTACCATCATTTCTGCCAAATCAGCATTGGTAGCCCCTGCGATTTCGACAGTTTCAATTGATTTCCCACGACGGATAACTGTAACGCGGTCAGAAACTGCACGAATCTCGTCCAACTTGTGGGTAATCAAGATAATTGATTTCCCTTCTTTGACAAGATTTTTCAAAATAGCCATCAACTCATCAATTTCTGATGGAGTCAAGACAGCCGTTGGTTCGTCAAAGATAAGAATATCAGCCCCACGATAAAGGGTTTTTAAAATTTCTACACGTTGTTGGGCTCCAACTGAGATATCTGCCACCTTGGCAGAAGGGTCAACAGCTAAGCCATAACGTTCAGAAAGAGCCTTGATTTCTTTGCTAGCTCCAGCGATATCTAGCACACCATTTTTAGTCAATTCACTACCTAAAATGATGTTTTCAGCCACTGTGAAGGCTTCTACCAACATAAAGTGCTGGTGAACCATTCCGATTCCCAAGCTAGCTGCTTTAGATGGTGAGTCGAGGTTGACAACTTGACCGTTGACCACAATTTCACCACTGGTTGGTTCAAGAAGCCCTGCTAACATGTTCATTAGCGTGGACTTTCCAGCCCCATTTTCTCCTAAAAGTGCATGAATTTCACCTTTTCGTAGGTGCAGGTTGATTTTGTCGTTGGCAACAAATTCACCAAACACCTTGGTAATATCACGCATCTCAATGACATTTTCTTGTGCCATGTGCTCTTCCTTTCAGAGTCTTATTTTATTTCAATAAAACTTGCTAGTTTATCTAGTAGCAAGCTTTACTGAGACAAAATGACTTTGTCTCAACTCTTAAAAAAGCGGCCGAGGGCCGCTTCCTAAGAAATGACTTCCATCCATTATTTTTCAGGAACTTTTACGCTTCCATCAAGGATTTTAGCTTTAGCATCTTCGACAGCTTTTTTACCTTCTTCTGAAAGGTTTGTTACTGCCAAGTCAACCCCTTTATCTTTCAATGAGTAAACGATCACTTGACCGCCAGGGAATTCACCTTTTTCTGCTTTGTTAGCAATATCTTTTACAGTTGTACCAACTTGTTTCAAAGTAGATACAAGAACGAAGTTTGATTCTTTGCCATCTTTAGAAGTGTACTTACCTTCTGCTACTTGGTCACGATCAACACCGATAACCCAAACTTTTTCACTTTCAGGACGGCTTTCGTTGAGTGATTTTGCTTCTGCAAAGACACCAGCACCTGTTCCACCTGCTGCTTGATAAACAACGTCTGCACCAGCTGCGTATTGTGCTGCTGCAATTGTTTTACCTTTAGCAGCATCACCAAATGAACCTGCGTAGTCAACTTGTACTTTGATAGATGGATCTACTGACTCAACACCAGCTTTAAATCCAGCTGCAAAACGTGAGATAACTTCAGACTCAATACCACCTACAAAACCAACTTGTTTTGTTTTAGTTGTTTTAGCTGCTGCAACACCCGCAAGGTAAGCAGCTTCGTTATCAGCAAACGTTACGCTAGCAACATTCTTTTGATCTTTAATCACATCATCAATCAAGACATAGTTCAAATCAGAGTGGTCTTTTGCTGCTTCTTCAACCGCATTGTGAAGGGCAAAACCAACACCGAAGATTAGGTTGTAGCTTCCAGCCGCTTGTTGCAAGTTGTTAGCGTAGTCAGCTTCACTTGTTGATTGGAAGTAAGTGAAACCTTTATCTTTTGAAAGATTGTGTTCTTTACCCCAGTCTTGCAAACCTTCCCAAGCTGATTGGTTGAATGATTTGTCATCAACACCACCAGTATCAGTGACGATTGCTGCTTTTGTCTTCACATCAGAAGATGAAGCTGCGTTACGAGAAGAGCGGTTACCACATGCAGCAAGTCCAACTGCTGCCACTGCAACTAGACCAAGGCCTAGCCATTGTTTCTTGTTCATTACTGAACCTCCTAAATAAGATGTGCAACGATGTTGCAAGTATGGATTGGTTGGCCACAAGGACCGTGTCACTCAGAGAGCGACTCAGACTAGTTTAAGTCTGTAAAAGAGTATGGAAGTAATTCCCCGACCGTCATCTCGACCGTCGATTTATCTTTTGCGACTAAGGTCACTTTTAGATCTTGTTCAAAAAATTCGACCATTACTTGGCGACAAGCACCACATGGTGAAATTGGTTTTTCAGTTTGTCCATAGACAATCAATTCTGAAAACTCTCTTTGACCTTCGGAAACTGCTTTAAAAATCGCTGTACGTTCTCCACAGTTGGTCAAAGAATAACTAGCATTCTCGATATTGACACCTGTATAAATACTACCATCTTTTGTGACTAGAACAGCACTGACAGGAAAGTGAGAATAGGGCACATAGGCTTTCTTGCTGGTTTCAATTGCTAGTTCAATCAACTCAGTAGTCGCCATCTGCCAATTCTCCTTTTAAAATTGCTACCCCAGCTGACGTTCCGATACGGGTCGCACCTGCTTCCACAAAGGCAAGAGCATCTGCATAAGAACGAGCTCCACCAGCAGCCTTGACTCCCATATCAGGTCCAACTGTTTCACGCATTAATTGAACATCTGCTACCGTCGCACCACCAGTTGAAAAGCCAGTAGATGTTTTAACAAAATCAGCTCCCGCTTTCTGGGCTAATTGACAAGCCACAACTTTTTCTTGGTCTGTCAATAAGCAAGCTTCAATGATGACTTTTACCAACTTGTCACCACTTGCTTCCACTACTGCACGAATATCCGACTCAACCAAATCAAGATTACCTGATTTGAGAGCTCCAACATTGATTACCATATCAATCTCGTCTGCACCATCTTGGATAGCTTCTTTGGTTTCAAAAGCTTTCACGGCCGAAGTTGTTGCTCCCAAAGGGAACCCTACTACTGTGCAGACCTTGACATCTGTGCCTTCAAGCCCATTTTTAGCATGTTCAACCCAGGTCGGATTAACACAAACACTAGCAAAATCATACTCCCTAGCCTCAGACAACAAACAATCAATTTGATTTTCTGTCGCATCTTGCTTTAAAAGCGTATGATCGATATATTTATTTAATTTCATATTCGGATTCTCCTGAGGTTTATGAGATAATTTCTATAATTTCTCGTAAACTTTGCACCCTATCATTTATTTTAACATATTTTTGAAAATCTGTAACTAGCTGAGGAGAAATTTTTCCATTTGTGTATACTTTTGCAACAATTTCTCCCTTGTGAACAGAATCTCCAACTTTCTTTTCAAAAACAATTCCAGTTTCATAGTCCAAGGCATCAGATTTGACTGCACGGCCTGCCCCAAGTCTCATAGCATAAAGCCCAAATTCCATAGCTGGAAGAGCTGAGATAATACCCGTTTCCTGAGCAGGGATTTCCACAATATGAGCTACATTTACTGGACGATACAAATCTTCTAAATCTCCACCTTGAGCTTTGACCATCTCCTCAAACTTAGCCAGTGCTTGGCCATTTTCAAGATGTTGGTGAACTTCTTCAACTGTCTTGTTTACATTTGCCAAACTAAGCATAATTTGAGCTAATTCACAGATGAAGTGGGTAATATCCTGACGACCTTGACCTTGTAAAATCTCCAATGCCTCAAGAATTTCAAGGCGATTTCCAATCGCTCGTCCCAAGGGTTGACTCATGTCCGTAATCACTGCTACCGTCTTCCGTCCAACAGCTTTACCAAGTTCCACCATGGTTTGAGCCAGTTCACGCGCCTCATCAACCGTTTTCATGAAGGCACCCTCGCCAACAGTCACGTCTAGTAAAATAGCATCCGCCCCTGCCGCAATTTTCTTGCTCATCACCGAACTCGCGATCAAAGGAATCGTGTCGACAGTTGCGGTCACATCACGTAGGGCATAGAGAAGCTTATCCGCTTTGACCAGCTGGTCTGATTGCCCAATGACAGATACACCAATATCCTGAACTTGATGAATGAAATCTTCTTGACTACGTTCTACTTGATAGCCCTTGATTGATTCTAATTTATCAATTGTTCCACCCGTATGACCGAGACCACGACCACTCATTTTTGCTACGGGTACACCAAAACTAGCAACAAGGGGAGCTAAAATCAAGGTCACCTTATCACCAACACCACCCGTAGAATGCTTGTCAACCTTAACCCCATCAATAGCGGATAAATCAAACTCTTGACCTGTCTTGACCATCTTCATGGTCAAATCAGAAATTTCTCGAGTCGTCATTCCTTTGAAATAAACAGCCATAGCAAAAGCAGACATCTGATAATCAGGAACCGTTCCTGACACATAGCCTTCAACTAGCCATTCAATTTCACTCGAAGTCAGTTCTTGACCGTCTCGTTTTTTTTGGATTAAATCAACTGCTCTCATTCTTTCACACTTCTAAGGATATAGTATCCCTTATCTTTTTTAACGACTTCACAATTTCTAAACACATCTTCCATCTTGGACTTGGCACTTGGAGCCCCTTGTTTTTTCTGGATAACGATTGTTAAATCGCCACCAGTTTCCAAGAAATCTTTACTTTTCTCAATGATTTCATGAACCACTTGCTTTCCTGCACGGATAGGAGGATTGGAAATCACATGGTCAAATTTGCCTTCAACTTGTTCATAGATGTTGGACTGGAAAATCGTCACTTCTACTTTATTTCGTTCAGCATTTTGTCGCGCCAAATCCAAGGCACGATTATTAATATCGACCATAGTCGCCTGAACTCCATAAGCCTTAGCTAAGGATAAGCCCAAAGGCCCATAACCACAGCCTACATCAAGGACAGTTTCTCCTTCATCAACCTCTAGACACTTGAGCAAGAGTTGACTTCCAAAGTCAACCATTTTCTTACTAAAAACACCCGCATCTGTCAAAAAGGTCATTTTTTCTCCCAACAAGTCCACTCTCAACTCATGAATGTCGTGAGCAGCGTCAGGATTCTCTGCATAATACATTTTACTCATGAAACTATTTTACCATAATTTGACTTAAATTGTAAATCGTTTACAAATTGATCATAAAACGAAAAAGACTGAAGAAAGCTAGTAAACAAGACTTTTTCTTCAATCTCTTTTAACTTTTATAACCGAATAACAAAGCACGTAGGACTAGATATCTCATAGTCTATAGTCTGGCACATTTTTATTTCTTTACCTTCAAATGCTTCATTACCAACAAGATTCCCAACAAGATGTTTAGATAAAAGCCCAACTGATACGTTTTTGTCAGAATTTCCAAACTTGTCCAAAGTCGGATTAAATCTTCTAGTGACATGCGGAAGAAATAACCCTCTGTAGCAATCCATAGAACTAAAAAGACATAACTTCCAGCAGCAAACCATTTCGTCCACCGTTTTTTTAGGAAGAAAGCAATCAAGAGCGAACAGATAAAGACAGCTGTTACAATGGCATGTTCCATCAAAAAAGTAAAACCGTAATAGGTTTCCACAAAACGTCTACCATTATCCGCATTCGCTCCTTTTAAAAAAGGTAGTGCAAAACTTAAAATAAAACAGAGTTCCAGTATATAACTTTTTAAGATTTTCATAGTACACCTCCTATAAATTGTGAATCCCAAAGCCCCCTTTATTGGCTTATAAGTCAGGAGAAAGTAGCTCCTACCTCATCAAGAAATTGGTCAACCCTATCTACTTCTATTATACGATATTGGTTTACTATCATCAAGAAACCGCTTTATTTTTTTAGCTTTTTATGGTATGATAAACAAAATATCTAGGGGAAAACAAATGACCAACGAATTTTTACATTTTGAAAAAATCAGCCGCCAGACTTGGCAATCGTTACATCGAAAGACAACACCTCCTTTGACAGAAGAGGAATTAGAATCCATCAAGAGTTTTAATGACCAGATTAGCTTGCAGGATGTTACCGATGTCTATCTCCCCCTAGCCCATCTCATCCAGATTTACAAGCGTACCAAGGATGATTTGGCCTTTTCAAAAGGGATTTTCCTTCAACGTGAAAGCAAATCCCAGCCTTTTATCATTGGGGTTTCTGGGAGTGTTGCCGTTGGAAAATCCACAACCAGTCGCCTACTTCAAATCTTACTGTCCCGTACGCTTACAGATGCTAGGGTTGAGTTGGTAACAACCGATGGCTTTCTCTATCCCAACCAGACCTTGATTGAGCAAGGGATTCTAAATCGTAAGGGATTTCCTGAAAGCTATGATATGGAAGCTCTTCTCAACTTCCTGGATCACATCAAAAATGGACAAGATGTAGATATTCCTGTCTATTCTCATGAAGTCTACGACATCGTACCTGAGGAAAAGCAGAGCGTCAAAGCTGCTGATTTTGTCATTGTTGAGGGAATAAATGTCTTTCAAAATCCACAAAATGAGCGTCTCTACATTACTGACTTCTTTGACTTTTCCATCTATGTTGATGCTGCAGTCGATGACATCGAGAGTTGGTATCTAGACCGTTTCTTGAAAATGCTGAGCCTAGCCCAAAACGACCCTGATAGCTACTATTATCGTTTTACTCAAATGCCCATTGGGGAAGTGGAAGCTTTTGCCCATCAGGTCTGGACCAGTATCAATCTCACAAATCTACAAAATTATATTGAACCAACTAGAAATCGTGCAGAAGTAATTCTTCATAAAACAAAGAACCATGAAATCGATGAAATTTACTTAAAAAAATAATTTTCCCTTGTCAAAACGTGAGTTTTCAGATATAATGGTATAGTTAGTAAATATGGAGGTAAGAACATTGGCAAACATTAAATCAGCTATCAAACGCGCTGAATTGAACGTTAAACAAAACGAAAAGAACTCAGCTCAAAAATCAGCTATGCGTACTGCTATCAAAGCTTTCGAAGCAAACCCATCTGAAGAACTTTTCCGTGCTGCTAGCTCAGCTATCGATAAAGCAGAAACTAAAGGTTTGATTCACAAAAACAAAGCAAGCCGCGACAAAGCTCGTCTTTCAGCTAAACTTGCTAAATAAGAAACAGTCCATAGAGGCTGTTTTTTTGTCCTCAAATAGGAAAAGGTAGAAAATGAAAATCGCGATTATTGGATATTCTGGTGCTGGTAAGTCAACTCTAGCCGAAAAGTTGTCTCACTGTTACTCCATCCCAAAACTTCACATGGACACACTCCAATTTCAACCCGGTTGGCAAGACAGTGACCGTGAATGGATGTTGGATGAGATGAAAAACTTTCTTACCAAGCATGAAGCTTGGGTTATCGATGGTAATTATTCTTGGTGCTATTACGAAGAAAGAATGCAGGAAGCTGACCATATCATTTTTCTCAATTTTTCGCCATTGACCTGTCTCTTTCGAGCCTTTAAACGTTATCTCAAATACCGAGGCAAGGTCAGAGAAAGTATGGCAGCTGGTTGTCAAGAACAGTTTAATTGGGAGTTTATCAGATGGATTCTCTGGGATGGTCGAACAAAAAATGCTAAGGAAAGATACCAAAAATTAAGTGATACCTACCCTGAAAAGATGCATATTCTCCATTCTCAAGCAGAGATTGATTATTTCTTGCAATCTCTTAAAAAATAGACAATAGAGTAACATTCATTAAGGACAGTATGTAGTGAATGACTAAAAAAGGAAGATTTTCATTCAGAAAATCTTCCTTTTGTGTTCCCTTTTATTCAGCAATTAAGGTTTCTAGGCCAACCTTCATCATATCGGTGAAGGTATTTTGGCGTTCTTCTGCAGTTGTGTCTTCGTCAGGATTGACCAAGCTATCAGAAATGGTCATGATAGCAAGGGCATCAACATGGTATTGAGCAGCAAGATAGTAAAGAGCTGCTGCTTCCATTTCCACAGCCTTGACTCCCCATTTACCAAGCTCGATGTTCTTTTCAAAATAGTTTGAGTAAAAGACATCTGACGACAAAACGTTCCCAACGTGGGTGGTCATACCAAGTTCTTTGGCAATATGGTAGGCCTTGTCCAGCAAATCAAAGCTAGCGATTTGTGGGAAATCGTACTGTGGCCAGTCATTGCGAATGATGTTAGAGTTGGTTGCAGCTGCTTGCGCCAAAACCAATTCACGAACGTGAACATCTTCATTCAAAGAACCTGCAGTTCCAACACGGATCAATTTCTTCACACCGTAGTCCACAATTAACTCACGCGCATAAATCGAAATTGATGGCATCCCCATCCCAGTTCCCATGACAGATACACGGTGACCCTTGTAAGTACCAGTGTAACCAAACATGTTACGCACTTCGTTAAAACAAACAGCATCTTCAAGGAAGTTCTCCGCAATAAACTTAGCACGAAGAGGATCCCCAGGAAGAAGAATTTTGTCAGCAATTTCACCCTGCTGAGCAGCAATAT
This sequence comes from Streptococcus bouchesdurhonensis, assembly GCF_948472335.1. The sequence goes on from NZ_CAOKTW010000001.1 coordinate 407,690, forward strand.
GGATAGACATAGTTAAGATATAAAGGGCGACAGAGAACAAAGTAAAAATAGGAAACTGACGACGCATCGCAGATGCTAGACAGTTTATCTTTTTTACACAGTTCTCCGCCCGTATTCAGTTCAATGAATACAGTTAACCCATCCTTTCTTTATTCTAAAATTTATAATCAGAAAGATACCAAACCCGTCAAAAAGCGAAGGGAAAATAGGAGTTGGGCGCAGTGAGCGATGCTCGCTAGACCAACTATCTTTTTCCCACTGCTTTTAGAGTGGGGTCAATTCCTTTCTTTTATTGTTATGAAAAGTTTTCCGCTCGTGTTCAAATTAGAACACACGCTCTACCTTTCTTTTTTATATATTTCTATTATATACTTTTATTTTTATATTTTATAGCTAGGAAAAATCGGATTCAATCAAGACTCCAATAAGCCTACTTCATTTTTATTTAAAACAATTATTAATAAATTGAGACTATTTTTTAATCTTTTTAGTTAAATCCTTGACTAGAAGAAACGGGCGTTCCCTATCTTATTACTCTATTTTTTGACAGTTTACACAATATGCAAGCCCAAGGAAAGCGGTCTAACATTTTTGCAAATTCATAGGCTAAAACAGCTGTTACTAAGAGATACGGAAGAGAATCTATACCTAGCCCAGTGAAACCTATAACTAATCCGGTTGCAGAAATGGGCGCTCTCAAGGTTACAGATAAAAAGCAAACAGATCCCAAAAGTAAAACGGTTAGCTGACTGTCCAAACCTAGAATCATACCCAAGAGACCAGCTCCAGCCATCCCCAAGGCAAAAGATGGAGTAAGTGTACCGCCATAGGCCCCTGCCCAAAGAGTAATAAGAACGACCACTGCTTTTAGGAAAAACATGAGAAGCACTGTTTGGCCACTGCTACCATTTAAAATCTCCTGAGCCATCATACGTCCATTTCCAAGTAGATGTGGAAAATAACTTGCCAACCCAGCAAGAAAAAGAAAAGCTGTAGGCAATGTGAGAAGTATTCGTTTATCTTTTATTCTGTTTGAAGACACTTCTTTACTCAAACGACCAAAAAGCCAAGCTAGTGGGGTTAAGAAAAGAAGTAATAAAGGTACAATCCACACTTCCTTTAGTGACCATGTTATCGATGGAATCTGGTAAAGAGCCTGATCTGAAATAACCCAGCCTGCTGTATAGGTTGAGATATAGGTAGTCAAACCGACTAAGACAAATCGTTTAATAGATAGAGCGATTCCCAGGGTTTCAAAAACAAAGAAGACACTTGTTAATGGAACCTGATAAACAGCCGCTAAACCAGCACCAGCACCACAAGCAAGGAGAAAAATACGATCCTTCATAGACAGTATACACATATTTCCAATTGGTCCTGCAAATAGAGTCCCAATCTCTCGTGGCGCAGCTTCTTTACCAATAGGTGCTCCCCCTCCAACTGCAATGATCTGCCAAATTGAATGAAATAGCTGTTTTAAAAAATGAAGCTTGTATTGTGCAGTCTCATCCTTCATCTGAGCTTTGATGGAATAAATCTTCGCCCCTTTTTGCAAGAAATACCAGACCAAGGATGAGCCAAGACCCACGATTATTAAACTTAGTCCTATCCGTGAGGTGGAAACTCCATCTGTCAAAAATCCACTATGATGCTCTGACTGACCAAAAGCTAGCCCCTCCACCATCTCTAAAAGATAATGGAGAACTATACCAGATAAACCCGAAACTATTCCTTGTAAAATTACTGCTAGGAATAATCTAAAATTATAAGGAATCTTTCGAAAAATACTCCTCAATTCTCTTAACATGATTACAATTCAGCAAGAATCGCTTTAAGCAAGCCCTTGAAATCACCTTTGACACGTTCAGTCACTTCTACAACTTCTTCGTGGTTGAGTTCTTCTTGGAAACCAGCCGCAAAGTTAGTAATACATGAAATTCCTAGAACTTTCAAGCCTGAGTGGGCTGCAACAATCACTTCAGGAACAGTAGACATACCAACCGCATCTGCTCCCAGTGTCTTATAAGCACGGATTTCTGCTGGTGTTTCATAAGTCGGACCAGTAACACCGATATAGACACCTTCATCAAGCTTGATACCAAGTTTTTTAGCCACTTCATGGGCAGTAGCTCGGTATTCTGGTGTGTAGGCTTTAGACATATCTGGGAAACGTGGACCAAAATCATCCAAATTTTCACCCATCAACGGGTTCTGCCCCGTCATATTGATATGGTCTGAGATAGCCATCAAAGTACCAGGACCAAATCCAATACCGCCAGCTGCATTGGTTACAATGACACCTTCACATCCGAGAACTTTCATCACACGTACTGGGAAAGTCACGACTTCAAGAGGATTTCCCTCGTAGAAATGGAAACGACCTTGAAGAGCCAAGACCTTGCGACCTGCAAGGTCACCATATACCAATTTACCAGCGTGACCAACTACTGTAGAGCGGCCCCAGTTTGGAATCTCAGCATAGTCTACTACAACTGGATTTTCGATTTCTTCTGCCAATTCTCCAAGTCCTGATCCAAGGATTAGACCAAACTCGGGAGCTTGGATTCCCTTGTCTTTCAGGAAGGCAGCTGTTTCATTGATCTTATCTAAAAACGTCATTGTGTGTCTCCTTTATTATTTTTTAGCATTTGACCGATTTTGTCAAAGGTTTTTGCATTGCGAATGGTGATGTTGCGATAAAAAGGCATCTTGAGCAAGTACTTGTGATAGGCAGTTGCATAGTAGGATTCCTCAGAGAATTTCCCCCAGAAAATCCCAAGTCTTCCAAAATAAACAACTTCATCTTCCAGTTCCAAACTTTCAACTGTCTCAATGACTTGAGCCACATCCAAGCCCTCCGTGTAAAAGAGGACATCCTTTCGTGCCAAATCTTTGGTCCACCAATCTGGCAGATTCTTCAGCTCTTCTTCATAATCTTCCTGACTCAGCAAAGAAAAGCTCTGAATAAATGGATAATGGACTGCAAAGAAAGCCTCTAACTTTTCAACCAATCGGACTTTGGGATCTGTCGAAGTAAAGAAAATATTGCCACTGTTGATGTAGGTTTCAACTTTTCCCAGTCCCAACTCTGTCAGTTCTTGACGAAGTTGCGCCATGACAACCTTATTCTTCCCACCGACATTAATGCCCCGAACAAGTAAAGCATATCGCGTCATCTTATACCAATTTAACTAAGAAACTTTCCCCAATCATGGCAGTTTCAACACCAAAGTTATCCGCAACTGTCGCTGAGATATCTGCAAAATGTCCAACTGGAATGACACCATTTCCATTAAAGGAAGGACTGTAAGCCAAAAGTGGAATATATTCTCGAGTGTGGTCTGTTCCTGCATAGGTTGGGTCATTTCCATGGTCCGCTGTAATCAAGAGAAGATCATTCTCTCTCATGGCTGCAATAATTTCAGGTAATCGTTCATCAAACTCATGCAAGCAATCACGATAACCGTGAGCATTACGACGGTGGCCGTAAAGGGCATCAAAGTCAACCAAGTTTGTGAATGAGAATCCTTTTTCAAACTCAGCAAGGCCCATGGTCTTCAATAGTGTATCAATTCCATGGCTGTTTGACTTGTTGTGACCCATGTCATGGTTGATACCAGCACCGTTAAAGATATCGTTGATTTTACCAACAGCATAAGTATCGATACCTGCTTCGTTCAATTTATCCAAAACAGTTGGTGCAAATGGAGATACAGCCAAGTCACGACGGTTTGCTGTACGAGTGAAGTTACCTGGCTCACCAACATATGGACGGGCAATGATGCGGCCTAGAAGGGCAGGGCGCTCAAGGGTAATCGAACGAGCGTATTCACAGATACGGTACAATTCATCCAAAGGAATAATGTCTTCGTGGGCAGCAATTTGCAAAACAGGGTCAGCTGAAGTATAGATAATCAACTCCCCAGTTTCCATCTGGCGTGGTCCAAAGTCATCGATAACGGCTGTTCCTGAGTAAGGTTTGTTAGCTTCACGAATAATCTTGCGTCCTGAGAATTCTTCGATTTTTGTCAAGATTTCTTCTGGGAATCCATTCCAGAAAGTATCGAAAGGTTCTGTAATGTTAAGGCCCATGATTTCCCAGTGTCCAGTCATGGTATCCTTACCAAGAGATACTTCTTCCAATTTTGTTGCATAACCCGTTGGATTGCTTTCAGCTGGAACAGTCTTCAGAGGAGTTTCACGAGGAATATTTCCTAGACCGATTTTAGCCATGTTTGGCACATTCAAACCAACTGCTTTTGAAATGTGTCCTAGTGTGTCAGAAGCTCCATCTGGAACCCCTGCATTGACAAAGTTATTGGCATCTGGTGCAGCACCGATTCCTACAGAATCCAGTACCACCAAGTGAATACGATTAAATTTTGACATAGTGTATCTCCTTATTATGTTGATTAGTTTGCTTTTGTTGAAGTTAAAATCTGAACCCCGTCTCGTCCAGCAACGATTACCTTATCCACCATTTGATTAAATAAGCCGTGCTCCACGACACCAACGATATGGTCCAATTCTTGGCCAAAGGCAATTGGATCCTCGATGACATCCAAGGCCAAGTCAATGATAAAGTTCTGCATATCCGTCACAAAACGTTGGCCGTCTTTTTCACGGAAACTTGGTTTGTAGCCAGCTCGCTCAAAACGACGGAAGACCTGTTCTGCACCATACTGAACTACTTCTACAGGCAGTTTAAAAGCGCCCAATTTCTCAACTAGTTTGCTTTCGTCTACCACCCAAATATATTCTTTTGAGGGCGTTGCGACAACCTTCTCCATCAGAAGGGCACCACCACCACCTTTGATTCCGTTAAACTGGCTATCCACTTCATCTGCCCCGTCAACCGTCACATCAACCAAGTCTACTTGGTCAATAGACTTTAGCGGGATATTTAACCCTTCAGCCTGTTTACTGGTCACACTAGAAGTCGTTACAGCAGTAATTTGCAGTCCTTCTTCCTTAATACGACGACCGATTTCTTCTACAAAATAATAGGCAGTAGACCCCGTTCCTAGTCCGACTACCATTCCATCCTTGACAAACTCAGCAGCCTTGATACCTGCCATTTTTTTCAGATTTTCCACTCAAACACCTCCATTAAAGAGCTAACTTTATTATAACATGTATCACTTTTTATTTCATGGATACAGTGAAAAAAACCGAACATTTTTATCTATGATTTCTAATTTTCTTTCTCCATGCTTGTATACAGATCAAAAATTCCCAAATCTAGATTTCGAAAGCTCTTTAAAAATTAAAGTTGATTTTTTATCATAAAGATGATTAAATAGGTAAGTACAGAAAAGGAGAAATAAGATGAACCCATTAGATTTGTTTAATCAAGTAAAAGAACTAATCGAGACAAAAGATTTTGAAGCTGCAAAAACATTCGTTGCAGAAAATCAAGATCAACTCGGAGAATACTTCGCACAAGCTCAGCAGTTGATTTCTGGTTCGGAAGGTTTAGATGGCCTCGTTGGAAAGATTAAAGGATTTTTCTAAAAAATACAAAGGCGCCTGAAACGATCAGGTGCCTTTTAAAGATATTTTTTCATAATTTTAGGAAGATAAGAGCTGATTTCCGTCGGCAAGACCACATAATGTTCTTGAGATAGTTCTTGAGCTATAGCTGAATGAAGATGAGTCGCTACGGTTACGCGTTCATAAAGACTGGCTTGTTTAAACTGGCCTACAAATCCTGCTATCATCCCAGCTAGTGTATCTCCCATTCCCCCAGTAGCCTGATAGGGACCACCAACCTGTAACTGGTAATAATCAGACTGGCCAACCTGCCAAATACGAGTAGCCGGACCTTTCTCTACCAAAATTGTTCCTTGAGGAAAGGAAGTCAGGGCACTAGCTGTTGCATCTTCGTTTTGCTTTTCAATAGTAATTCCAGACAGTTTTTCCCATTCTTTTTGGTGGGGAGTTAAGATAAGCTGACACGAAGGAAATGATAATCTAGTTCTAGCAAGGATGGTTAAGGCCCCTCCGTCTACAATCAAAATCTGATTCTGTCTTAATCTAGCAAAAACCTGTTTTACTAGATTTTCTCCAAAAGCATCGTCTCGTAAACCAGGTCCCACTAAGACCACTTCTGCCCTCTCCAACTGCTCTTTTAACAGTTGCTGGTCTTGAAGAGAAAAGGCCATAGCCTCAGGTAAATGACTGTGCAAAGCTGGGATATTTTCCCTATCCGTTCCAACAGTCACCAATCCTGCACCGCTTTTTACAGCTGCTAAAGCAGCCATGACGATAGCACCACCATAGGGATAAGTCCCACCAAGCAAGAGCAGACGGCCATAGTCTCCTTTATGACTTGTACGAGAACGTTCAATAATGACTTTTTCTAGTAAGGCTTGATCAATCACTTTCATCGTTTTTTCCTCTCGCATTTATTATACAACAAAAAGGAGGCGCATACCTCCTTTTATAAACTTATTTCTAAAATTTAATATTCATTTCTGCCATTTTAGATATAGCTATAGAAAACACACTCTCTTCAGCGAATTCTCTCTTATTTTCTTTCCAATGTCCGAACTGCTGCCTGATAAGTTTGTTCCATCAGCATAGTAATGGTCATAGGACCAACACCTCCAGGAACTGGCGTGATATGACTAGCAAGTGGTGCAACCGCCTCATAATCAACATCCCCACAGAGCTTACCATTTTCATCGCGGTTCATCCCAACGTCAATGACAACAGCACCTGGTTTGACAAAGTCAGGAGTCACAAACTTGGCACGACCGATTGCGACCACAAGAATATCCGCTTTTGCAGCAACCTTAGCGAGATTATGAGTCCGTGAGTGAGTCAAGGTCACTGTTGCATTCTTGGCCAAAAGAAGCTGGGCCATGGGTTTTCCAACGATATTGGAACGACCGATAACAACGGCATTTTTACCTTCTAAATCAATTCCATACTCATGAAACATCTCCATAATTCCTGCAGGTGTAGAAGGAACCATGACTGGATGACCAGACCAAAGACGCCCCATGTTTAGCGGATGGAAACCATCTACATCCTTTTCTGGGTCAATGGACAATAAAACTGCCTCTTCATCAATATGTTTTGGTAATGGTAACTGGACCAATATCCCATGCCAAGCTGAATCTTGATTGTATTTAGCAATTAAGTCTAACAATTCCTCTTGAGTAATGGTCTCTGGAACTCGCACTACTTCACTACGGAAACCAGCCGCAAGGGCAGAACGTTCCTTGTTGCGAACATAGACTTGGCTTGCTGGATTATCCCCAACCAAAATCACTACCAAACCAGGTACTAGACCTGTCTCTTCCTTTAATCTTTCAGTCTTTTCAGCCAGCTGTCCTTGTAACTTAGCTGCTAGAGCCTTCCCATCAATAATCTGTGTCATATCACTTCTCTTTTCTTTCAAATATCTTCCATTATACCAAAAACTGCTGGTCCCCTCTAACACTTCTTTCCTAGGCAATCTTATAGTTTCAAACTATAAGAAAAAGCTCTGGTTGAGCTTTTCACTAATCTTGTTTTGAAATTTTAAAATAGATTATAAAACCTTACTCAAGAAGTCTTTAGTCCGTTGTTCTTGGGTTTGTTCAAAAATCTGTTCAGGTGTTCCATCTTCAACAACCACACCGTCTGCCATAAAGATGACACGGTCTGCCACCTCACGAGCGAATCCCATCTCATGCGTTACGATAACCATGGTCATTCCTGACTTGGCTAGGTCTTGCATAACAGCCAGAACTTCTCCAACCATCTCAGGGTCCAAAGCTGAAGTTGGCTCGTCAAAGAGCAAAACATCAGGTTCCATAGCTAAACCACGTGCAATAGCAATCCGCTGTTGCTGGCCACCTGACAAACTCTGTGGATAAGCAGTTGCCTTATCTGGTAAACCAACTTTTTCCAAAAGTTCCTGAGCTCTCTTCTCAGCAACAGCCTTGCTCTCACCTTTGGTCTTGATAGGTGACAAGGTGATATTTTCCATCACAGTCATATTAGGAAAGAGATTGAATTGTTGAAAAACCATGCCCATCTTCTCACGCATGGCAAACAGGTCATTCTTCTTGTCCGTAATATCGACTCCCTCAAAGATAACCTTCCCCTTGGTCGCTTCTTCCAACAAATTCATAGAGCGAAGCAAGGTAGATTTCCCGCTCCCTGAAGGACCGATGATAACGACAACTTCTCCTCTTTTAATCTCGAGATTGATTCCCTTCAATACTTCATTCTTTCCAAAGGATTTATGTAAATTTTCAATTTTTATCAAGGTTTCTGTCATTATTTTTTATCTCCTTGTCCCATACGTTTTTCAAAAGCTTTCAAGGCTACTGTCAAAATAGAGGTCATAATCAAGTAGTAAAAGGCTGCAAATAAAAGTGGTGTTAAAGGTAGATAGGTTGTTGTAGAAACTGTTGTAGCTCCATTCCACAACTCCATAACACCGATAGCTGATAAGAGGGAACTATCCTTGATAATAGTGATAAATTCGTTCCCCAATGCTGGCAAAATATTTTTGATAGCTTGTGGCAAAATCACATAGCGCATCGCATTTTTAGGACGAATCCCTAAAGAATAGGCCGCCTCTAACTGCCCCTTAGGAACCGCATTAATCCCAGCCCGAACAGTCTCAGAAACATAAGCACCACTGTTCATAGAAATAATCAAAATCCCTGGAATCAGACGAGAAAGGTCAACACCTAAAATCCCAACCTGAATAGTCGGAGCATTGATATGCATAAGAGCAAAGGCAATCATAATCTGAACCATCATTGGCGTCCCGCGGAAAATCCAAACGTACAAGTTGGCGAGCCAGACAAGCGGTTTAAACTTTGAACGTTGCCCAAAAGCCAAGACAACACCCAGAATGGTTCCTAAAAAGACCACACAGATAGAAACGAGAACCGTCACGACAGCCCCGTAGTTAAAATAAGGTAAATACTTTGGTAAAAAAGAAAAATTCATAGTCACACTGCTTTCTAAAATAGAATACCGTATGATTATAACATAAATTGAATTAAAATTCAAATCTTTTGTCTAATTTATTCAAAAAAACTTTAAGCTTGTAGAATTAGCGAGAAATCTTAGTTTTTTCTAGGCAAGTTGGCCTCCTTTATGGTAAAATAGTAACGATAAGAAATGAAGGAGAATCAAAATGGAATCACATTTGGTTAGAATCATCAACCGCCTTGAAGCAATGGCAAAAGACGGCGGAAATTTAAAACGTAATTTTGAACGCGAAGGAGTTGTTGTTGCAGAAGTTGCATACAGCTATGATGAAGAAAACGGCTCAATCTTTACCCTTCGTGATGTAGAAGCTCGCGAAACTTATACGTTTGACAGCATTGACTTGATTGCAATGGAGATTTACGAACTCCTTTACTAATACAAAACAAGCTGGGATTACACCCTGCATGTCTAACCAAAATCCTTTTTGTCTCACAAATAGGATTTTTTTATAGTCCAAATCCACGAAGATTTTCATTGTAACAACTTCTCAAAGCTGCAATCTTTTTACTTGCTTTACACCCCAATCCTGTTATAATGAGAGTATAGAAATTTGACTATTTTTGACCTTTGGACAGGTCAAGCTAAAGAAAGAAATGAGGTAGATGTATGCTTTGTCAAAACTGTAAAATCAATGACTCAACGATTCATCTTTATACCAATCTCAATGGAAAGCAAAAACAAATTGACCTCTGTCAAAACTGTTATAAGATTATCAAGACAGATCCTAACAATAACCTCTTTAAAGGTATGACGGATCTGAATAATCGTGACTTTGATCCCTTTGGTGATTTCTTCAATGACCTAAACAATTTTAGACCTTCTAGCAATACTCCTCCGACTCCTCCAACCCAATCAGGTGGAGGTTACGGTGGAAACGGCGGTTATGGTTCCCAAAATCGTGGATCTGCTCAAACTCCTCCACCAAGCCAAGAAAAAGGCCTGCTGGAAGAATTTGGTATCAACGTAACTGAAATTGCCCGTCGTGGAGATATTGACCCCGTTATTGGGCGCGACGATGAGATTATCCGTGTCATCGAAATTCTCAATCGTAGAACCAAGAATAATCCTGTTCTTATCGGTGAACCAGGTGTCGGAAAAACTGCCGTTGTCGAAGGTCTAGCTCAGAAAATCGTTGATGGCGATGTTCCACATAAACTCCAAGGCAAACAAGTTATCCGTCTGGATGTGGTTAGCCTAGTTCAAGGAACGGGTATCCGTGGACAATTTGAAGAACGCATGCAAAAACTCATGGAAGAAATTCGCAAACGTGAGGATATCATCCTCTTTATCGATGAAATCCATGAAATTGTTGGTGCAGGTTCTGCGGGCGATGGTAATATGGATGCAGGAAATATCCTCAAGCCAGCCCTTGCTCGTGGGGAACTGCAACTGGTCGGTGCCACTACCCTCAATGAATACCGTATCATTGAAAAGGATGCTGCCCTAGAGCGTCGTATGCAGCCTGTCAAAGTCGATGAACCAACAGTGGAAGAAACAGTCACTATCCTCAAAGGCATTCAAAAGAAATACGAAGACTACCACCACGTTCAGTATACCGATGCTGCAATTGAAGCAGCTGCAACTCTGTCCAATCGCTACATCCAAGATCGCTTCTTACCTGACAAGGCCATTGACCTCTTAGATGAAGCGGGTTCTAAGATGAACTTGACCTTAAATTTTGTGGATCCTAAAGTTATCGATCAGCGCTTGATTGAGGCTGAAAATCTAAAATCTCAAGCTACACGAGAGGAAGATTTTGAGAAGGCTGCCTACTTCCGCGACCAGATTGCCAAGTATAAAGAAATGCAAAAGAAAAAGGTCACAGACCAAGATACTCCTATCATCAGTGAAAAAACCATTGAGCATATTATCGAGCAGAAAACCAATATCCCTGTTGGTGATTTGAAAGAGAAAGAACAATCTCAACTCATCCATCTAGCCGAAGATCTCAAGTCGCATGTTATTGGACAGGATGATGCAGTCGATAAGATTGCCAAGGCTATTCGCCGGAATCGTGTCGGTCTCGGTACGCCAAACCGTCCAATTGGAAGCTTTCTCTTTGTCGGACCAACTGGTGTTGGTAAAACAGAACTTTCCAAACAACTAGCTATCGAACTCTTTGGTTCTGCTGACAGCATGATTCGCTTTGACATGAGTGAATACATGGAAAAACACAGCGTGGCTAAGTTGGTCGGCGCCCCTCCAGGTTATGTTGGCTACGATGAGGCTGGGCAATTAACTGAAAAAGTTCGTCGCAATCCATATTCCCTCATCCTTCTCGATGAAGTCGAAAAAGCTCACCCAGATGTTATGCATATGTTCCTCCAGGTCTTGGACGATGGTCGTTTGACAGATGGGCAAGGACGTACCGTTAGCTTCAAGGACGCCATCATCATCATGACTTCAAATGCTGGGACTGGTAAAGCCGAAGCCAGCGTTGGATTTGGTGCTGCTAGAGAAGGACGTACCAACTCTGTTCTCGGTGAACTCGGTAACTTCTTTAGCCCAGAGTTTATGAACCGTTTTGATGGTATTATAGAATTTAAGGCTCTCAGCAAGGACAATCTCCTTCAGATTGTCGAGCTTATGCTAGCAGACGTTAACAAGCGCCTTTCTAGCAACAACATTCATTTAGTTGTAACTGAAAAGGTCAAGGAAAAATTGGTTGACCTCGGCTATGATCCAAAAATGGGAGCACGCCCACTTCGTCGTACTATTCAAGACTATATTGAGGACGCAATCACTGACTACTACCTTGAAAATCCAAGCGAAAAAGACCTCAAGGCAGTTATGACCAGCAAGGGCAACATTCAAATCAAATCTGCCAAAAAAGCTGAAAAAATCAAAGAGAATACTTCTGAAATAGAAGATTAGAACTCATAAAAAGAACAGGAAACAAGATCTCCTGTTCTTTTTAATTCTCTTCTTGAACTTGATAGCGAAGAATTGTTTTCAATTTGCTTGACTCCGTTCGATGAAGGTTATTGAGATAGATTTCTCGGTGGAACTCCGTAATTCTTTTGAGTTTATGAAGTTGACAAAAATCTTCCATATCTGCAAAAGTCTCATTTTCTGTATCAAAAGGTCCTACATGAAGCATAGCAAGACTTAGGCCTTCTTCTATTTTTTCAAAATGAATAGCCTCATAGAGAAGATTTGGCTTCTTGATTTTCACCTCGTTCAGAGCTTCCTCAAATAGTTCTCGCGTAATATAATCGGGTTGCCCAATCATAATGCTATACGAAAGCTTACTTTTTACCAGTTCTCCTTCCTTCTCCTTTTTCCATACACCTTCTAAAGGAAAGACTGTAAAATCAGTGTAGACTTGATCCAGAGGAGCTTTTTTATACTTCATCTTTATCGCATAAGCTAAGGCATACAAAACTCCTACGCGTTCTGAAAAATCTTCTTGATTTGGATCTCCTTTACCATCAATTACGATATAAGTTTGACCTGGTATCTGTAAGATAGTGGGCCTAGCCTTGACTTGATAAAGAGCTTTCGCTTCTTTTCTCCATTCGTATTTCATTTGATTTTTCTCCTTTCTATCTCTAGTATAGCACTAAAACCCTGACATCTTTTGTCAAGGTTTATAAAGTTTTTGGATTTTTTCTACTCTAAAAAGCAGTTCCTTCCTCAGATAATCGGGATCGAGTATTTCAACCCCATCTAGATAAGACAGGAGGTAAGTATATAGACTTTCATGCTCTGGTAGGACAGTCTTGACATAATAACATCTATCTTTGCCCAAGATAATCTCATCTTCTGAAAAATCTTCATAAACCCGGAAAGCAAGCTTGGGACTAAACTTCAAGGAAACTTCGATTTGATTTGCCACTTGATCTGAACTATCAACGGAATCCATTACGTTTTTCTGCTTCACTATTGCATTTGTTAGGTGACAATTCCTAATTCTAGATAACTTGAAAAAGCGCCAGTCTTCCTTCAAACAACAGTAAGCATGAAGGTACCAATCTCTCTTTTTAAATACGAGTTTAAAAGGTTCAACTGTACGAATCGTTTTCTGACCACTCCCACCTAGATAAGTGATAACCAGTCGCCTCTTCTCTAGAATAGCATGTTTGATATTATCAAATAATTCTTTTTGACCTTCTCGCTTTCTCCAGTCAGTCAAATCTACTTCTATCCAAGGGCTGGTAGAAACTTGAAAAATAGATTCTAATTTTTCAAGTAACAGGTCTTGTCTGTCATCCGTCAGAGCTTGAATCCCTTGCAAAGCAGACAACAGTTCTATTTTTTCATTCTCCGACACAAGAGCGCGATCCAGGACAAAGTCCTTCATTAAAAAAATTCCACCTGAGTTTCCAGGAATCGAATAAATGGGAATCCCCGCCATACTTAAGCGCTCAATATCACGATAAATTGTTCGTACAGACACTTCAAATAATCGGGCTAATTCAGGAGCTGTTGTACTGCCTTTTTCTAAAAGTAGATATAGGATGCGAAATAATCTTGATTCTGCCATAAAATCACCTCCCTTTTATTATACCAGTTAAAGAAGTCCGTTTGGAGAATTTACCCCAATAAATATCGATAAAGTTAAAGTAGATTTTCTTCACAAGTTCGTTGGTTTCTTCTTGACAGCTTGCCCTTTGTCCATTATGATAATAATAACGATACTAGATAATGAGGAAAATGCAATGGCAAACCCAACTTTCGGAGAAAAGAAAGCAAATACAGACTATGTGTCACGCTATGGCGTATATGCAGTTATCCCTGATGCTGAACAAAAACAAATTGTTCTTGTTCAAGCACCTAATGGCGCTTGGTTCCTACCAGGTGGCGAAATTGAAGCTGGTGAGAACCATCAGGAAGCCCTAAAACGTGAATTGATTGAAGAGCTTGGCTTCACAGCTGAAATTGGTGCCTATTACGGACAAGCTGACGAATATTTCTACTCTCGTCATCGTGACACCTACTACTACAATCCTGCCTACCTCTATGAAGCAACTTCTTTCAAAGAAGTGCAAAAGCCACTAGAAGACTTTAATCATATTGCCTGGTTCCCTATTGATGAAGCTATTGAAAATCTCAAACGTGGTAGCCATAAATGGGCAATCCAATCATGGAAAAAACAGCATAAGATTGACTAAATTCAGCCACTTTATTCAAAAAGTGCTATAATAGAATTAGAAAATCGGAGGAAATGTTATGAAGCTAATCAATACGACAAACTCACACTCGCAACTTGTTAAAAGCCAGCTAGAAAGTACAGACGCAACCCTTGTTGAGGTCTATTCTGCAGGGAATACCGATGTTATTTTTACCCAAGCTCCGCTTCACTATGAAATCCTCATCTCAAACAAACACCGCGCTATTCGAGAACCTGAAATCGAAGCTATTCAAGAATTTTTCTTGAAACGTAAAATTGATAAGGACTCTATTGATGAGGCCAATATCAAAACCCTCTATTCAGAAAAATTAATTGGAATTTCGATTCCAACCAAATAAAATCTTGGAGAGATTAGAAAGTGCTTTGAACCTTATGGAACAAAATTAGGTTTATTTAGCTTTTTAAATCATCTCCAATTTTTTATCTATAAAATCTTGTCATACAAGATTTTGTAGATAATTAAGGAGACAAACATGGGAGACATCATATATAGAGAGGCAAGAATTGAAGAAAGCGAAAAAATTGGAAAATTATTAGCCAATTCCTTTCTTGACTATCCCTTTTTAACGATTATAACTGATGATTTGAAGAAACCTGACTCCTATCCTGCTTTTGTAGAAACGTTGCAAATTCTGCTTACTAGAGTCTATATTAAGAAGGGAAACTGTTTAATTGCGGAACAGGATGGAGACTTACTTGCAGTCGCCCTTTTGCAACAAAAAGATTTCTGTATACTATCCTATCTACGAAATGGAGGAACAAACATTTTTCGCTACATTCGACCACAAAATCTCCTTAAATACTTTGACTTTGTAAAACGTTCCAAAAAGCATTTAGAAAAATCTGGAGAGTTTGATTGGTATTTGATGGCCTTAGCTGTCAATATAGAAAGTAAGGGGCAGGGAATAGGCAGTACTTTTCTGACACAAGGGATTGAACCTTATGTCAAATCAAAAGGCTGTAAACACTTGGGACTCATAACTAGTACAGCTAGAAATGTCTCATTCTACGAAAAAAACGATTATGTATTACTGGACTTTATGGATCTAGAATACGGATCAAAATCAATTGGTAACTGGGCATTTTTAAAAACAATAAATAAATAAAAAAGATTTGGTGCTGCTTACCACAGAACCAAATCTTTTTTATTATGTTAGAAACGAATCGTCTCACGTGTTTTTTCGTATGAAGTGACAAAACGGTTGGTTACACCTGGTTCTGCAACTTCCAAAGCTTGCGAAATCTTATCAAATGAAGCATGATAATCAAATTCTTTTTCAAAAATTTCTAATGATTCATTAAAGGCTTCTTGAATTCGTTCATCAAATGAGCGGTAACGGTTCGAATACTGTAGCAATTGTTCTGTCAACGTTGCATATTGAACAATATTATAGGTTTCTTCTTCAAGTGCTTCTATATCATTTGTTGCAATTTCAAGCATCCGGTTCACAGCTTCTATATTGACCCGAGCTTCTTCTAGTTCAGCCATCAACTCTTCAGTATGGTTACTTGCTGTAAAGAACAACTGTAAGAAATTCTGAGGAATACCTGGAAGATTGCGTTTTTCCATATATCTCTTAATTGTGTGAAGACGATTAACATAAACATTTGCCTTCTGGCGAGCATTGATATCATCTTTTTCAATCTGAGCAAGACGTTGACTAACCTCAACTTGTTCATCTTCAATTTCCTTCAAAGTAGCTTGTAAGTTTTCCAAACGTTCTTCAAGGAATGAATAAGGTTCAGAATGTTCCTCTTGTTCAGAAGTTAGTTCCAATACAGATTCTTCTAAAGATTCTAACTCAGCTTGTAATCTATGAACATGACTAACATCCGTTTCAGATAGTAGGTAATTGTTACTCAATCGTTGAATATCTTCCACTAAAACAGCATTACTATCTTTCATGTGTTTCAAATATGTAGGAAGAGTTGCAACTAAGCCTTCTACTACTTTTTGAGCAGCGATTTCTCGTGTAAAGATATCATAGAGTGAATTGATTTCTTCTTGAACTTGAGTATTTTCATACTCAGCATTATCCAACTCTAATTGTGCAATATTTTCGTGGTTTTTCTTCAAAGATTCATAAAGCAATTGGAAGCGAGATTCAATATCCGTTTCAGCAAAATGATAGTTAGCATCTAAAAGCTTACGGTAACCATCCTCCAAATCTTCCAATTGATCAGGTAGCTCTTTAGATAATGTTTTTACAATCGCTGGCAGGCGGTCAACAATGTGACTCAAAGCCAAGATATGATTTTCAGCATTATCCAAAATCACAGCAGCTTCTACTGGGTCACCTGAAGTGTTCAAAGTAACAAACTGAGAAAACTCTGATTGGATATTTTCCAATTGTTTTTCGATTTCAGATAAACCTTGGCCATATTCTTCAGAATGATCAGCCACTCGGTGTTGCAACTCTTCAAACAAGTCCAAGGTATGAAGAACACGACCGCTGTTTTTAGATTCTTGTTTCTCCAAATCTGCCAAGGCATTGCGAATTGCCGCAATATCTTCTTCAATCAAGGTAATTTGGCTCTCGATTTGGTCAATTTGATGACTAGCCTTAAAAAAACGGAATGAATTGTTATAACCTTCTGCCTCGAAAAGATTATTTTCGATATCGGCAAAAGAGTTAAGAGATAGGTCAACCCATTTTTGGTTCCATTCACGGAAAGTCACTTGACTTTGTCCAATCAAGTGCATATTTTTTACAGCTTCAACTTCATCATTAACTGGAAGATTGTACAGCTCTTCTTTTTTCTCTTCTAAAATTGCTAATTTACTTTCATTGCGTTTCCGTACATAAATTGCTATAGCATATGAAATCAGCAATATAATTGCAATTGCAATTATAAGATATACTACTAGACTATCAGACATATTAAACTCCTTTTTTACTTGAAACAATCGTAATGATTATATCATATTTTTTAGACCAAGGGAACTACTTCTCCCGATTTTTTAGACATCAAGTGTACTATAGACGGCATTTTCTTCGATAAATTCACGACGAGGCTCTACTCGATCCCCCATCAACATATCAAAGATTTTATCTGCTTCTGCAGCATCATCCACAGAAACTCTAGCCATCAAGCGATGCTCGGGATCCATGGTTGTTTCCCATAACTGATGATCGTCCATTTCACCAAGACCTTTATACCTCTGAATAGTTGGTTTGGCACGACCTTCACTGTGGCGGGCTAAGGCTTCTTGGAGTTTAATTTCTTGGTCTGCTCCTGGCTGGATATATTCTTTAATCTCGCTTCCAACCTTGACACCATAGATTGGAGGTTGGGCGATATAAACATAACCAGCTTCTAGGATTGGTTTCATATAACGATAAATCAAGGTTAAAAGAAGAGTACGAATGTGGGCTCCATCGACATCGGCATCGGTCATCAAAACAAGTTTTTGGTAACGAGCTTTTGAAACATCAAATTCTGCACCAAATCCTGTTCCCATCGCTGTGAAAAGACTACGAATTTCTTCGTTAGCTAGAATCTTATCCATACTTGCCTTTTCAACGTTCAAAATCTTACCGCGGATTGGAAGAATTGCCTGAAATTCACGGTTACGACCAGATTTTGCTGATCCACCAGCTGAGTCTCCTTCGACGATGAAGAGTTCTGTTTCCGCAGGATTGTTAGAAGAACAGTCTGCTAGTTTCCCTGGAAGGTTGGAAATTTCCAAACCAGATTTTTTACGAGTGACTTCTCGCGCACGCTTGGCAGCCACACGAGCCTTAGCAGCTAGAATTCCTTTTTCTACAATGCGTTTTGCAATTTGAGGATTCTCCATAAGGAAATCAGAGAAGGCATCGCTGAAGAGACGATTGGTAATCTTGACCACTTCGCTATTTCCCAATTTGGTCTTGGTTTGTCCTTCAAACTGTGGATTTGGGTGTTTAACTGAGATAACAGCAGTTAATCCTTCACGAACATCTTCCCCTGTTAGGTTGTCTTCATTGTCTTTCAGTAACTTATTTTTACGAGCATAATCGTTGATAACACGTGTCAAGGCTGTACGGAAACCTTGTTCATGCGTTCCACCTTCATGGGTATGAATATTATTGGCGAAACTCATGACATTTTCATGGTAACCCGTTGTGTACTGCATGGCTACTTCAACCGTGATATCATCCATTTCACCATCTGTGTAAATTGGTGTATCAAAGATAACATCCTTGTTCTCGTTGATATATTCAACGTAGCTAGCAATCCCACCTTCATAGTGGTAATGCTTAGTTTGTTCTAGCCCCTCACGCTTATCTGTGATGGAGATTTGAAGACCACGATTTAGAAAGGCCAACTCTTGAATCCGTTTATTTAATTTATCAAAATCAAAAGTTGTTGTTTCAGTGAAAATTTCTGGATCCGGTATAAAGTGAACTGTTGTTCCAGTTTTATCCGTATCTCCAACCACCTCAAGGTCTGCGACAACATGACCACGACGGTATTCTTGGTAATGAATCTTACCATTTTTGTGGACATGAACATCTAATTGAGTTGAAAGGGCGTTAACAACTGAGGACCCCACTCCGTGAAGACCACCTGAGACCTTATATCCGCCACCGCCAAACTTTCCTCCAGCGTGAAGAACAGTAAAGACAGTCTCAACGGCAGGTCGACCTGTTTTTTCCTGAATATCGACTGGGATACCACGTCCATCATCAACAACTGTAATCGAATTATCTGGCTCAATAAAGACTTGAATATGGCTAGCAAATCCTGCCAAGGCCTCGTCAATTGAGTTATCAACAATTTCCCAGACTAGATGGTGAAGACCTTCTTTTGAAGTTGACCCGATATACATCCCTGGACGCATACGAACAGCCTCTAAGCCCTCTAAAACTTGAATTTGACTGGCATCATAATCTTGTGCCTGCAGATTTTTGATTTCTTCTGTCATCTTATTCCTTTTTCTTACATGTCTAATACTTGTCTTAAATTCACGATACTGGTAAACAAGTGGGTAGCTAGTCCTGCAGCTTGCCCGGCTTCGATATCAATCGGTCGATCACCAATGACAAGGCCTGAACTAATTTGATATTTTTCTCTTAAATAAATCATGGATTCAGGATCTGGTTTTCTCTTAAAGCCTGAGTTAGAAGTCACCACTTCTGTAAAATAAGCTGCTATAGAGGTTTTTTCTAAAATTTCCAAGACCTGATCATTTCGATGAGAAACCAAAAAATGACGGCCACCTTGATTGGAGATATCTTTCAATAAATCAGAAACTCCATCAAACAAAATCGGATGTTCAAGCTCTCTGGCTTCATTTTCCTTATATTTTTCTAAAAAATTCTCTAAGTTGGGAGCGAATGTCTCAATCGCAAAATCAGTAGAAACCTTTAAAGCCTGATAGACACTGTCATGGTCTTGTGTGATGCCATACAATGCCAATGTTTCAACAAATGCAGCTGTTGAAGTTTCGTAATTATCCAGTAAAGTTCCACCTAAATCCCAGATATAATCGTGATATTTCATACCCTTCATTATAGCATTTTTTTATGAAAAAAGCGATGATTTCCCTGAGTTTTCCACATAAAAAACGAGAGTTTGACTCCCGTTTTACTGATTTTTACCAAAGACATCTCGATAGAGCATTCCTGTTCGTAAAGTCTCTGCGTCTCCTCCTAATTGCTCCACCAACTCGTAGGCAAAGGCAAGGGCTGTTGAGGGGCCTCGACTGGTTATCAAATGACCATCTACCACTACTGTTTCCTTTACATATTGACCATCAAAGATTTGCTCTTGAACGCCATCATAGCAAGTGTACTGCTTGTTTTTCAATAGCCCTGCTTGATTGAGGGCAATTGGCGCCGCACAAATGGCTGCCAGTTTCTTCCCTTCTCGTTCAAAGCTTTGCAACTCTTGAATCAAGGCCTGATTATCGCGCAAATGTGCAGAACCAGGCATACCTCCAGGAAGAACAATCATGTCATAGTCTGATAAATCACCATCAAAAACACGGTCTGCACTTACTTGGATTGCATGCGAACCCGTCACTTGCTCTTCAAAACCAACCATATCACAAGTAATATTTGCACGACGCAAAACATCCACAACTGTCAAAGCTTCAATTTCTTCAAAGCCCTGAGCCAACATAACTGCTACTTTTACCATGATTTTCTCCTTATTTGATTTGTTTTAATACAACCTTTTTCCGTTTGAATGGAACTTTTCCGCTCTTTTCTTCAGCTAGATTAGTCTGGTAACTCATCGATAAAAGCAAGCCAACACCGATTAAATTACTGATAATAGCCGATCCTCCTTGCGAAATAAAAGGCAAGGGAATCCCAGTCAAAGGAAGCAAACCTGTCACGGCACCGATATTCTCAAAGATATGGAAGAGTAACATCATAATCAAACCTGTGGAAATATAGGTGTAGAACTGATTATTTGATTTAAGAGTAATCTTCAACATACGATAAATCAGCATGAGATAAAGGGCAATAACAAGGACAGAGCCAATAAAGCCAAAATCTTCTGCGATAACCGTGAAAATCATATCCGACTCTCGAACTGGAATAAGCAGATTCGAAGCATTAAACCCTTGTCCAAATAAGCCACCGCTTCCAATGGCAATCTGTCCTTGAGCCTGTTGGTAAGTGGTTGTTTGGGCAAAGTCAAAAGGATTGAGCCAAGCCAAAATACGGTTGATTTGGTAGGTCGGCATTCCCAGTTGATGGAGAAAAGCCCGACCGTCCTTGCTGATAAAAATAGCTAAGAAACCAGCAATTCCTGTTACAGCAGTCACAAATACTGGGATAATAATTTTCCAAGAAACCCCCGATAATAAAACGATTCCTGAGAAAATAGCCACAAAAACCAAAGCCGTCCCCAAGTCACTTTGAAGTGCCAAAAGAACTAGGACTGGAATGGTAAAGAGAATCATCCAGAAAATCAACAAGAAGTCCAGCGGAACTGTGCGTCTCCATTCCTTATGTTTTTTGGTAAACTGGACAATCACACGAGCCAACATGAGGATATAGGATATCTTCATAAATTCTGACGGCTGGAACAAGGTAACACCATTTACCGATACCCAGTTTTTGGCACCTGTTGATGCAACTAAGCTTGGATTATAAAAGACGATAGGTAAAACCATAAGTCCCAAGCCTAAAATATATAGAAAGGGTGTAACCTTCCAAAGAAATTCAGTATTAAAGAGCATGACCACAAAACCAATCACAAGCCCCAAGGCGATCCAGGCGACCTGCTGCCCTAAAATGGGCAGAATATTGTTTGGATAATCATGACTAACAGCTATATAAATAGCCACCACGCCGATAACCAGTAGGAAAAATACTGGCAGGAGCAAACTATAATCGACTCTAGAGTCGAGAGAACGTTTCATATATACTAACCTTATACTTTCATACAATACTATTTATCAAAGTTCATTTAAAAATTTATCAATAGCCTCATCAACTTCGGATTGAGAGACGGTTTTAACAATCGCTTCTTTTGCTAGAGAAGTCACAATTTGTTTGCCATATCGCTTTCCGACAATTCTCCTATCCAAAATCAGAGTTAAGGAACGTTGGTGTTCACGTCTCATACTTCTTCCTAAAGCCTGTTTTAAACGAATAATGGCCATTGGCAATTGATAATCATAAAAGGCATTTTTCCCTTCTTGAATTAGTTCCTGATTGATCTTTTTCGTCAAGGGTTCTTGGGGGTTTTGGAAAGGAAGTCTTGGTACAATTTGAATCACAAAAGAATGACTTGAAAAATCAACTCCCTCCCAGAAACTTGCTGCACCTAGCAGGATTTGTTGTTCACCTTTTTCAAAGCGTTTCTTAAGCTGATGAACATCCCCATTTTTATACTGAGCCAAATGACTAACTGGAAGTAAATCCGATACTGCTAGAAGCATGTCTTTAGAAGTAAAGAGAACTAAAATCGGTTGCTGGAAATCTTGAACATCCATCAGCAAATCAGCTACCTCTTTGGCGTAGACTTCTAAGGAGGTTTCTGTTACTAGAGGAAAATCTTTGACCAAGACCACTTCTTGATCCTGTTTTTTACAAGCTTCAATCTTAACAAATTTAGCTTCGGGATAGCCTAACAGGTCTGCCAAAGAAACTCTCTGACTAATCTCAAGAGTAGCCGACACTCCCAAGACTTGACATGAATTAGGTACTAAAGAAGATAGGAGAATACGTCCTGATTTCGTAGAGGAAATTTGAATTTTCTTTTGACTCGTTTCAATTGCTTCAAGCCAGTAATCTCGGTCAGCTGTAAAATAGCGAACCAGCTCCTCAAAGTCTTCTACTTCTAATTCTGAAAAATACTGGTGGAGATTGGTCAGAGAATCCAAGATATTTTTCCTAGATTTTCCAGACTGAAATTGTTCTATCAAGTAGAGGCACTCAAAGCGAATACTTTCTAGTATTCGTTGTTGGACCTTATTTTGCTCCTCCAGTAAAGCCTTATCAAGCAAATCGATAATAGACTGGACATCGTAAGTCTCTTGAAGCAGATTTTCTAGAGCTAACAAAATCTTTTGAACTTCATCAATAATCAATAAACGGTCACTGACAAATTCAGGATTATCTTCCAGTCTAGTTACAAGATAGGCATGATTGGTCACTAAAAGCTTGCAGGTTTGTGCCTTTTCTTGACTACGTTTCCAAAAATCTTCCGTCACAAATAAGCTTTGAGATGATAAATTCCCGTCATGACGAAGGTCTGTTAGAAAATGTTGGTAACGGTAGAGTTGCCCAATTTCATCCAAATCTCCTGTCTCTGTCTCAGTCAGCCAGATCAAGAGTTGCATTTTAAAGCGTCTAAATAAGCGATTTTCATCATTTTCCTGCAAGGAACGATAAAAGGCATCCAACTTCAGATAATTGTGTGGTCCCTTTAAACTATGAATATCTATATGGAACACTTCCTTGAGACGTTTACCTTCTTCTTCCATGATTTGATTTTGAAGAATCTTTGTCGGAACGCTAAGGACAATCTGACGCTCTTTGGCTTGAGATAAAGCGGGTAAGAGATAGCCATAGGTTTTCCCAATCCCTGTCGATGCTTGAATCAGAGAGACAGGCTCATCTTTCAATAGCAAGCCAACCTCTTTAGCAAAACTTTCTTGCTCCTCCCTCACTTCAAGATTTAACAGAGAAATATTTTTAGAAAAATCTTGGGATAGTTTTCGTGGCTCCAGGGGAGCTCCAGTTTTCTTGAAATACAGTCCTTGAACTTCGACCAAGTCTGGTGAACTCAGGATAGATTTGTTTCGATAAATTTCTTCAATAAGCAGGTAGGACTCGTATAGGAGAGCGTCAGCCATTTCCAGCAAGCGTTCCAAGAGACCTTTAGGAAGCTGGGCCATCTTTTCCCGTAGAAATAAGAGTAATTCCGCAGTAGCTTGGGCATCTGAAAGGGCTGTGTGAGCGTGTTTTAGAGGAATTCCTAATTCTCGACACAATATCGGCAAGCTATATTTTTCCAGTTCAGGGAAAAAGACCTGAGCCAATTCGACCGTGTCAACACGAGGATTTCTTAGTTCATAGCCTTCAAAAAATAAATT
Organism: Streptococcus bouchesdurhonensis; assembly: GCF_948472335.1. The sequence goes on from NZ_CAOKTW010000001.1 coordinate 431,368, forward strand.
TTCCGCCAAGAGATTAGCATCAAACTGAACATTATGGGCTACAAAAATCCCGTCCTCCACCAAGTCAAAGATTTTTCTAGCAACTTGCGAAAAATCAGGTGCTTGCGCCAGACGTTGGTCTGTCAATCCTGTCAGTTCTTTGATATGAGCATCCAAAGGTTCATGTGGATTGACATCTGTCGTATAGTGATCAACGATTTTTCCGTCCTCAATCACAACAATTCCCACTTGGATAATTTTAGCCTTACTACCTGTGCTAGTTGCCTCTAAATCCACCACAACATAGCGATTACCAATCATTTTCATTATAAAAAATTATACCAAAAAAAGGGCCATTTGGCACCTGCAAACATGGGATAATTTTCAAACTCAAGAACACTACTTGTCTTAAAAATCCCATCAAATAGAGCATCCTATCCTACTAATTCTTTGAAAATATTGGAGAATATGAAAAATTGAGAGAAGAAATGTTTGCATCTTCCTTCTCTCAACGAATCATTTACTTTATTTAACCATGTCAGGATCGTAATCATAGAATCCTGTATCAAGGAAACGGTTTTTAGGGTGAAGTTTACGCACTTCTTCATCCAGCAAGAAGGCTTGGTCATGGCTAAAGTTGCCCTCTTGAATCAAGCTACGCGCTTGGATAAAGAGTTTTGCAATCTCAACAAAGTTCTGACCAGGTGTATAGAGACCTTCTAATTTCCAGTGAGTGAAACCATGCTCCACCAATTCTGTCAATTTTGTCATCAAATCAAGGTCATTGTTGGCAAAAATGTGGGTTCCATGATTGTCTTCAAAAATGGAATAGTGACTCTCTGGGTCACTTGGCTCAGCCAAGAAGAGGTCACGCTTGCGCGTCTTTTCATCATCTATGTGCGTAAAGTTATAGTAATTTTGCAAGAGCGGACGTTTAGAATGATGGATAACGCTAGCTCCGTAAACCAAAACTTCAGCAGGAATTTCCAAAATCTCTGGCATTTTGAAGAGTTCAGCAGATGGAATTTCACGCGCCAAAACAGCCTCAGATGCGCCAGCCTTTTGTCCCCAGAAGTTAATCTGGCGACTGCTTGTCACCATAGTTGAAGCATCATAGATGGTCTTAAAGGAATAACCATCGCGGTTGACAACGTAAAAGACACCTGCATCCCCAATCGTAATGTAGTCTGTCTTGATTTCTTCCAAAAAGTCTAAGAAAGGCTTGATACGGTCCATCATATCTTGGTGCATGAGGGCATTAACCGCAACGATCAATTCTTTACCAGTATCATGAACCAGATTAGCGATTTCACGCAATTGGTCATGACTAAAGGTCGTTGGCAGACGAAGGCCAAAATCTTTCTCACCAACATAGATACGGTCCACGCCAGCTTCAAGCAGTTGTTCAACTTGTTCAATACTTTCAGCAGTTGCTGTAATGATAATCTTTTCCATAAGAAAAATTATACCACATTTCTGGAAAATCAGCCATTCTTTAAAAATGAAAAGGGACTTTATTCTTATTGTAACCTTTCTGTAATAATTCTCTGCTGAAAAAATGATAAAATAGGTATGTACTGTTAAGGAGAGAATAATGCCCGTAAGAAAATTACAATCCTATGAGGTAGACAATCAAGAAGAATTAAGCCAGCAGGTTCCTCGCTATCAAGATTATACACCTGAAGCACAATCTGATGCCAATCTCAAGGAAATCCTATTTTTTGTTAATATCGCTGTTTTTTGTATCTGTATTGCTATCTTTAGTTTTATCTTTTTAGCATTAAAATTATCACCTGCTCTTGCCTTTGCCGCAGCAATCGGATCCAGCTTACTTGTTTTAAAAGTTCAACGGTCTATTATCAAACGAAAACGTAGAAGATAAATCCAAAATATCGCCCCAACTGGAGCGATATTTTTATTTTTTCTTTTTAGATGGTGTGTGGATGGCTACCTTCACTTCAAAGATTGTTCCCTTTGGTTTATTATCTTTAACAGTAATGGTTCCTTTTAGGGCATCTACAATTTGCTTGGCTAGGGATAAACCTAAACCAAAACCACCTTTTTGGCGGGTTCTAGCCTTGTCCACTCGATAAAAGCGGTCAAATATTTTCTTCTTATCTTCTGCGGAAATACCGACTCCATTGTCAGAAACAAGTAAATACAGATTACGATCAGTCGCTGAAATCATAAAATCAATTTCACCATCCTCCTCAGTATATTTGATGGCATTATCAAATAAGATGGTCATCAGTTGTTTCAAAAGAAGTTGATCCGTGACAATCGTTCGATGGATCCGATTTTCAAAACGAAAGACACGGTCATTTTCAGAAGCAATCATCTCATAGTTTGTGAAAGTCGTATTGAAAAAACTGGTTGGAACTTCTGCAAGTTCCGGCTTAATCCCATCATCTCTACGAGCTAAGTTCAGCAAGTTTGTCGTCAAAAAACGCATATTTCGGACTTCTTCCAAACTAGACGCAATGCTTTCGCTCACATCCATAATGGTTGCTTCTGGCTTACGAAAAAGGGTCTCTAAACGATTTTGCAAAACTGCAAGTGGAGTTCGTAACTCATGACTGGCATTTTCCACAAAGGACTGTTGCTTCTGCATGCTCTCAAGCAGGGGCCGAACACTGACCCTAGCTAGATAGAGACTGGCAAGTAAAGACAAAATCCAGAAACTAGCCATCACAATCACAATCAATTGCTCATGCTTTTGACTGGCTTGCTCCAACTGACTGGTATTAATCAAGACAGCTGCATACTTGATATTGGTTGAAACCGAACTGATATTCGTTTCCATCAAGATCATGCGATAGATTTCTTCTTGTCCATAGCTATTAAAAACCTGAATCTGATAGATATGTCCTAGTTCTTTTTTCTCTAACTTAATCTTATCCAATCCCAAAAATCGATTTCCAGAAAGGAGCTGGGTAAAATTCTTATCAAAAAGAATGACTTCTGTGTTGGAACTGACATTGGGTTTTATCTCAGTCTTGCTAGTATCTGTAGCGGCATTCTCTAAATCTTTAATCTCTTCTGTCGCCCTATTTACTGCCAACTGAATAACTGCCTGAGGATTGTTACTCAAGCCATGGAGCGTATCATCCACCGAAGTATAGAGACTCGAATGCATGACCTGCAAAATAATCAGAGTCATGGTAGAGAAAATCAGGGTGAAGACACCAAAGTTGCGGATAAAGTAACTAAAGTCATCCGCATACCATGTTTTTTTTAGTTTACTGAACATCTTTTAAAATATACCCAACACTACGCAAGGTTTGCAAATTCTCTGCAAAAGTGGTTCCTTTTAATTTCTTACGGACTTTTGAAACATAAACTTCGACAACCGAAATCGTTGTATCACTATCAAATCCCCATAGACGGTCAAAAATCTGAGTCTTCGGCAAAATAACATTTTGATTTTGAAGGAAATAAACTAATAAATCGAACTCTTTCCCCAGCAATTCGACAGGAGTATCTTCTACTTTAACGGTATTGGTTGACAAATTAACCACAATATTTCCATAAGTCAAGGTGTTTTCATTAAACTTACCTGAACGTTTGAGAAGGGCTTGAATCCGCATTTTAAGTTCTTCTAGGTAAAAAGGTTTGGTCAGATAATCATCTGCTCCTAGCTCAAATCCATGTCCCTTGTCATCCAAACTTTCCTTGGCGGTCATAATCAGAACTGGTGTCGTAATTCCTTTTTCACGCAATTCTTTCAAGACTTGGAAACCATTTTTTTCTGGCAACATCAAATCGAGCAAAATCAAGTCATAGACGCCACTCTCAGCTTCGTAGAGACCTTCTTCTCCATCAAAAACCTGCATGACATCCGCAAAATCGTCTAAAAAGTCAAATACTGAATTTGACAGGCCTAGGTCATCCTCAACTAATAAGATTTTTATCATGAGAAACTCCTCCTTATTAAAACCATTATACCAAATTTGCCTTAAAAAAAACTCAACTCTCTGCATTTTATACTCAATGAAAATCAAAGAGCAAACTAGGAAGCTAGCCGCAGGCTGTACTTGAGTACGGTAAGGCGACGCTGACGTGGTTTGAATTTGATTTTCGAAGAGTATTACATGAGATAGCTGAGTTTTATTGTCATTTAGTCTTAATTAGTTAGTTCCGTATTGAAGAACAACTGCTTCCACTGCAGCTTTTTCGCGGTTAATCAAGTCAACACGCGCTGCAATTTCCTTGATTCCCATACCGATGTTACGGCTAAGGGCAAGATCAGAAAGTTGTGGCTCAAAGAATTCCTTGTATTCCGCCAAGCGTTGTTCTGTCTTAAATACGTGAGCAGGAAGGATAACAAAGCTATCAAAGCTCATGTCTCCTCCAAGAGCTGCCTTGATCCAAGCCCAGTTTTCACGCGCCCAAGACCAAGCTGTTTCCTGAGTTGCTTGATGGTTTAAGAACTGGAAGTACCAAGCAGACAGGTCTTGTGGTTTGACCACAAATTTGTCCTTCCAAGAAGCAATCAAGGTTTGGATATTGTCCGCATCTTTACTGTAGGCAAGAGCGGCTGCCAACTGACGTTTAAAGACTGCATCTGTTGCGTGCGTATAAGTATCAAGATAAAGTGCTAACAAGTCTTTAGTCTCATGATGTTTCATCTCATTGATCAGAACTTGTGAGCGAATAGCTGCTGGAAGTCCTGCAAGATTCTCCTTGTGAGCTGCGAAGATTTGGCTAGCAACTTGACTAGCTTCTGCATCATTTGAGCGAATCATCATAGAAATGGCCAACTGACGAACCAATTCATCCTCGTCTGATTCTCCATCTTTAGCTTCAAAACCAAGACGGTCATAGTTGTGACGAGCCAATTTAGCAACTAGTGCTTTGAAGGCTGTTTCAGCTTCTGTTCCTTCGTCGATAAAGCGTTCAAGGGCAGAAATCACTTGAGAAACAGCTGAAACCACAAGGTAAGACTCTTCCTTAGCAAGTTTATCAAGGACTGGGAGCAAGTCAGCATAAGAAATGTGCCCTGCTTCAGCAAGCAAACGACGTTCTTGAACGATCTGCAGTTTGCTTGTGTTATCAAGCTCAACTAGGTCAGCAAGAACAGCATCTAACAAGTCTCCTTGATAGTCTGTAATGTAGTGGGCTGTATTTTCAGTGTTGAGGCGAAGAGCTGTTTTGTTTTCAGCAAGAAGAGCTGCGTAGCCAGGAATTTCTATACTTTCAGTTTCAAGTGTATCTGGCAATCCTTTCCAGTTGCTGTTGAGTGGCACTACCCAGAGGCGATTCTTGTCTTCGTGCTCACCGATGAAAAATTGTTTTTGTGTAATCTTCAAGACATCATTTTCAACTTTGACAATAAGTACTGGGTAACCAGGTTGTTCCAACCAAGAATCCATGAAGGCTGCAACATCACGTCCTGACGCTTGACCAAGGGCATCCCAAAGGTCACGGCCAATTGTATTGCTGTATTGATGTTTTTCAAAGTAAGCGTGCAAACCTTTAGCAAAATCAGCATCACCTAGCCAACGACGAAGCATGTGCATGAGGCGGCTTCCTTTAGCATAGACGATAGCACCGTCAAAGAGGGTATTGATTTCATCTGGGTGTTTAACTTCGACGTGAACAGACTGAACACCATCAGTCGCGTCACGTTTCAATGCAGACGGAACACCACCTGTTTGGAAATCCTCAAAGATATTCCAACTTGGCTCGATGGCATCCACACAGACGTATTCCATCATGTTGGCAAAACTTTCATTAAGCCAAAGGTCATCCCACCATTTCATAGTCACGAGGTTCCCAAACCATTGGTGAGCCAACTCATGTGCTACAACTAGGGCAACTTGTTGGCGGCTAGCAAAGGTTGAGTTCTCATCCACAACTAAGTAAACTTCACGGTAGGTCACAAGACCCCAGTTTTCCATAGCACCAGCTGAGAAGTCAGGAAGGGCGATGTGAAGTGATTGAGGGATTGGATACTTGACTCCGTAGTAATCTTCGTAAAATTCGATTGAGCGAACGGCAATATCTAGTGAGAAATCAAGGTTAGATAGTGGGTGGGCTTTGGTTGAGTAAACACCAACGAGGGTACCGTTTTTAGTTTTAGCCGTCACACCTTGCAAATCACCAGCAACAAAGGCCAACAAGTAAGAAGACATGCGAGGTGTTGTCTCAAACTTCCAGATACCTGTTTCCTTACGGTTTTCAACTTCGATCTCTGGCATGTTTGACAAGGCCAATTCACCTTCTGCTTGGTCAAAACGAAGAGAAAGGTCAAAGGTTGCTTTGGCTTCAGGCTCATCCACACATGGGAAGGCTTCGCGCGCAAAGTGGCTCTCGAACTGGGTAGACAAGACTTCCTTCTTGACACCATCAACTGTGTAGTATGAAGGGTAAATCCCTGTCATGTTGTCTGTGATTTTTCCTGAAAAGGCAAGAACTAATTCAACTTGACCAGCCTCAGCCAATTCGATATGAAGTGCTTCATTTTCATGGTCAACTGTAAATGGACGAGCTTGACCTGCAACTTCTACAGAAGCGATTTCCAAGTCTTTTTGATGAAGGGAAATACGGTCACTCTGTGCTTGACCAGTGATGGTTACCTTCCCAGAAAACGTCTTGGTCTCACGACTCAAGTCTAAAAATAAATCATAGTGTTCAGGAACAAATTGCTTAATAAAATGTTCAACTGCTTGCATAGTTTTCTCCTATCTAAGTTTAAGAGCTAGAGCTCTTCTTCAAACAAACTTATTATATCATGTTTTGCCTAAGAAAAAAGGATTGGACGGTAATTTCCAAAACTTTCTTCCTTCTGCAGTCTAAAGTGGGTAGACCTTGCGAAATTCTTCTAAAACAACCTTGCTGTCAGGTGTAAAAGTCAGCCCAGCCTCCCTCATCCACTCGGTGAAAAAATCTTCATGAACCTGGCGCCAATAGGCTAAAGATTTGTCTCCCTCGCCTTCCTTAAAGGCATGGTCAGCAGAAACTTGATTGAAAGGCTGAACAGAAACCTTTGTAATTTCGACAATGCAGACAGCCTGATTTTGACTATCTAAAATGACATCAAAAGTTCCTTCTTGAGGAAGAGACTCGGCTTCTAGTGCATAAAGGTCGTAGGCTGATGCTGTTGCTGTTTTTTCGCCTTTTAAAACCAAATCTGCTAAAAGCTCTGGTTCCACTCCAAAAGCCCAAGCATCGATTTCATCTCCTATAGAGGGGTTAATTTTCTTGTAGGCATTCCACATTTCTTGCGGTGTCATGGGCGCTCCTTTGTAATTTCTTACTTTCTTCTTTTATATGTTTGAGATGGTCTGGATAGCCAATTTCTAAATCAAAAATCTCTGGAATAGAGCTGTAATGGAGAATGCATCCGATACCCATCTGATTCATTGTTTGTATGAAAGAAACATTCAGATAGCCTGCTACAGCAAAGTCAATCTTTTTCATCCTTGCTTTATCCTGCATATCTCTTAGCATATCTAACATTATTGGACTTTCCATATCATGCCATTGACTGTTTCTCACAGTGGCAAAAATAAAAGAAGTCAAATCATTCATTCCAACTACAATCTTTGAAATGCCCGTTTCCAGTATCCTATCTAAGTCAAAATACGCTGACGGCAATTCAATCATTGTGCCGATTTTCCCAGTAAAACCCTGCTGACGCAATACTGTAATAGCTTGCTTTAACTGCTCAGCATCATTGACAAAAGGAAAGATAATAGATAGATTGGGATTATTTTGATAAACTTCTGTAACGACATGTGCTTCAGCCTGAAATTCATCCGGACACGCCAGCAAACGCTTAGTTCCTCTATATCCAAATAAGGGATGATTTTCATCAAAATACTCTTTAGTCCCCTTTAGACAATTAGCTTCTGTATTCGTTAATTCAGAAAAACGATACCATACCTCTTCATCTGAGTACAAGAAGCAAATAGTGTTTAGATAATCTTTTACAAATTCCTGACAACTTGGTAACAGGATGTTTTGGTTGATCTCTCTCGACAAATACTCCCCACGAATCATTCCAATGTGGTGAAATAGTTGTGGGTAAACTTTTTCAAGAATTTTTTCTCCACTAAGGGCAAGTTGGTTTCTCATCATTCACCTTCCAATTCATGTAAGAAGTCTTGTCCAGTTCTGGAAATCCTAATAATTCAGTCTTAACCTTCAAGACTAATGGCGATGCATTTTCTTCTGTGATTTTTTGAATATCCATCCAAACATATCCCAGCGAATCATTCGCACCATCAGATACAGCTTCCGAAATCGTAACTTGAGGTGCCTCCTCATTCATTTCAACATCATACAAGGCCATGACATGGTGAACCATAACATTTTTTAATTCTTCCCTGACAAAAATATCGTAGATTCGAGGATTGGAGTAGCTTCTAACAGCATATCCCGTCTCTTCCATAACTTCTCTAGTCAGCGTTTCCGTCAGTCCTTCACCAAGTTGCTGTCTGCCTCCAGGTAGATCATACCGATGTCGATAAGGGCCTCTCGTTTTTTCAATGCAGAGTAACTTCCCATTTTCAAAGCAAACAGCGTAGACTCCAAAGTGTCTTTTGATTTCCATCAGATCCTCCTACTTCAAAGACCATCCGCCATCTATTGTCAGAATTTGTCCTTGCATGGCACTCGCTTTCCCACTTGCTAAGAAAAGGCTAATCTCTGCTATTTCCTCTGGCTCAATCCAGCGCTTGATTGGTGTTTCACTAGCAACCCAGTCAGCCAATCCACCTGGCTCAAAGTCCGCAGCAGTCATAGCTGTCTTGACTGCTCCCGGAGCGATACCAAAGATCTGAATCCCAGCTCCAGCATAGTCTAGAGCCAACTGCTTGGTAAATCCAGCCAAAGCATGCTTAGATGAAGTATAGGCGTGTCCACCGCCACCTGCTAGGCTAGAAGCAATGGAGCACATATTGATAATGATTCCTTTTTTATTCTCCAGCATTTGTGTCAAATAATGCCGAGTCAACTCTACTGGAGTCACGTAGTTGATTTCAAAAATCTCTTGAATTTCCTGCGCTGATTGTTCCAATAGGGGTTTGTAATCATCCAAAACTCCAGCAGTATTGCACAAAACATCAACCTGAGGACACCAATCAAAAATAGGCTCCAAGTTCAAGGTCAAATCTCTCTGTAAAAAGTGGAAATCACCCTCTAAGAGTGGATTTTCACCTTGGTCAACTCCATAAACTTGATAGTCCTTCTCTAAAAAAAGTCGAGCCTGAGCCAGGCCGATCCCTGAACTCACTCCCGTAATCAATACACGTCTAGTCATGCACTTCTACCCAATCCGTCGCCAAAACATCACAAGGTGTCGGACTCCACATGGAAAAACCTTCTCCCTCCCCAGAAACGTTGATTAGGAAATAAGGTGTCACTTCAAGTGCAACCCCATTTTGCTCGATGGTGTCAAAAAGTTGGACATAGTTTTCAGCACCTCCCCAACCAGTACGTACATATTTTTTCTTAGCCTTTAATCCAGGCAGGATCTCTTCAAATGTCATGTTTTTCTCCTTTAATATCAATAATTCTCCCCTTCATTATAACAAAAAAACCGCTTTAAAACGGCTTTTTGACTGTGATTTATTTACATCTGCTTCTACTTACGGCAAATTATTCCCTGCTGCAAGATAAATTTCATACCATTCTTTTCTTGTTAAGCTAAAGTTTGCCGCTTGGCTAACTTCTCTCAAGTGATTAGGAGTTGTGGTACCTACGACTGCCTGCATTTTTGCTGGATAACGCAATATCCAAGAAATGGCAATAGTTGAAGAGGTTACTCCATATTTAATAGCTAAACGATCAAGTACTTGATTTAAAGCTTGAAATTTCTCATTTCCAACAAAATTCCCTTTAAAATACCCAAATTGTAAGACAGACCATGCTTGAATGACCACATCGTGTAATTTGCAATATTCAAAAATGCTGCCATCTCGCATAGCTGCTTGACTATCTTCCATATTAACATGAAAACCTGATTCGAATCCTGGTGTAAAAGCCGCACTCAATTGTAGCTGATTAACAGCTAACGGCTGCTTGACATCTTTTTTAAGCAACTCCATCATCATAGGATTTTGATTAGAAACTCCAAAATTTCGAACCTTACCTTGTTTATAAAGGAGATCAAAGGCTTCTGCTACTTGGTCAGATTCCATCAAAGCATCTGGTCGATGAAGGAGCAAGCTATCTAGATGATCTATCTTCAATCTTTGCAAAATTCCGTCAACTGATTTTATAATATAGTCCTTAGAAAAATCAAAATAGGTAAATTCTTCAATGCGAATTCCACATTTTGACTGAATCCACATCTCTTCTCTTAAATCTTGACGATTTTTTAGGACAAGACCTAACAGTTCTTCACAACGACCACGACCATAAATATCAGCCAAGTCAAAAGCATTGATTCCAACAGACAGTGCTGTTTCTACAAGCTCTTCAACTTCTTTTACAGACTTATCTTCTATTCTCATCATTCCGAGAACAATTTCTGATAATTCTTTGTCACCTTGACCAAGAGTTATGTATCTCATCAAATTTTTCTCCTTTGATTCTACATTCTTCAATTAATTATAACAAAAAACCGCTTTGCAACGGCTTTTTGACTATATTTCACTCCATGTTATCTTCTTAAACCCATGAAACAAGACAAAGATTCAAATATTATAGAGCCTCTATTTTTACCCAATCACACTTCCGTTTGGTACAGCTGGATCAACTGTGAGAAGGGTTAATTGTCCATCATGTTCAGCTGATAGGATCATACCTTGGCTGACATATTTTTTCATCATTTTACGTGGTTTGAGATTGGCAACGATTTGAACTTTCTTGCCGACCAATTCTTGTTCGTTTGGATAGTATTTTGCAATTCCTGAGAGGATTTGACGATCTTCTCCATCACCAGCATCCAGACGGAATTGAAGTAACTTATCAGAACCTTCCACTTTAGAAACTTCTCTGACTTCTGCAACGCGGATTTCAACCTTGTCAAAGTCTTCAAACTTGATTTCTTCCTTATTGAGTTTGAGTTCAACTTCGTCTGGATTCCATTCTTTTTCGACTGCTGGTTTGTTACCTTCCATTTGTTCCTTGATATAGGCGATTTCTTCTTCCATATCCAAACGTGGGAAGATTGGTGTTCCTTTGGCAACGACAGTGACACCTGCAGGAAAGTCAGCCAAGCTCAAGTTTTCAAGACTAGAAACTTCATCCAAGCCAAGTTGATTCAAGACTGCACGACTGGTTTCCATCATAAACGGCTCAATCAAGTGAGCAACGACACGAAGGCTAGCTGCCAAATGACTCATGACACTTGCCAATTGGTCACGAAGAACTTCATCCTTAGCCAAGACCCATGGAGCTGTCTCGTCGATGTATTTGTTAGTACGAGAGATCAGAGTCCAGACTGCTTCTAAAGCACGTGGGTAGTCAACTGCTTCCATGTAGGTGTGGTAGTCAGCGATTGATTGTTCTGCAACGTCAGCAAGAGCATGGTCAAACTCTGTTACACCCTCTACATAGGCAGGGACTTGCCCGCCAAAGTACTTATTAATCATAGAAACCGTACGGTTGAGGAGGTTTCCAAGGTCATTGGCCAATTCGTAGTTGATACGGCCTACATAGTCTTCAGGAGTGAAGGTTCCGTCTGAACCAACTGGAAGGCTACGCATGAGATAGTAACGAAGTGGATCTAGTCCATAACGCTCTACCAACATTTCAGGGTAAACGACATTCCCTTTAGATTTAGACATTTTGCCGTCTTTCATGACGAACCAACCGTGAGCAATCAAACGATCTGGCAATTTGATATCCAACATCATAAGAAGGATTGGCCAGTAGATTGAGTGGAAACGAAGGATGTCTTTTCCTACCATGTGGAAGACTGTGCCATTCCAGAATTTGTCAAAGTTACCATGTTCATCTTGACCGTATCCAAGCGCTGTCGCATAGTTAAGAAGGGCATCAATCCAAACGTATACAACGTGTTTAGGATTTGATGGTACCGGCACACCCCATGTAAAGGTTGTACGAGAAACCGCCAAATCCTCTAAACCTGGCTCAATAAAGTTGCGAAGCATTTCATTCAGACGACCATCTGGAGTGATAAATTCAGGATGAGCTTTGAAAAATTCCACCAGACGATCTTGGTATTTGCTGAGGCGAAGGAAGTATGATTCTTCAGAAACCCATTCCACTTCGTGACCTGATGGAGCAATACCGCCAGTTACATTTCCAGCTTCATCACGGAATACTTCTGCGAGCTGGCTTTCTGTAAAGAATTCCTCATCTGAAACTGAATACCAACCAGAGTATTCACCCAAATAGATGTCATCTTGAGCCAGCAAGCGTTCAAAGACTTGTGCGACAACTTTTTCATGGTAGTCATCAGTTGTACGGATAAATTTATCGTATGAGATATCTAGTAATTGCCAGAGTTCTTTGACTCCAACTGCCATCCCATCAACATAGGCTTGAGGTGTAATGCCAGCTTCTTCTGCTTTCTGCTGGATTTTCTGACCGTGCTCATCAAGACCTGTCAGATAAAAGACATCGTAACCCATCAGGCGTTTGTAACGGGCTAGGACATCACAGGCGATGGTTGTGTAGGCAGAACCAATATGAAGTTTACCAGATGGATAGTAAATCGGTGTTGTAATATAAAAATTCTTTTCAGACATAATTTTTCCTTTCCAGGCAAATGAAACCTGTTTTTCTAACACTTCATTATATCACATTTTTAATGATTTTCGATAGGGAAATCCATACAAAAACAAGATAGACAAGTGTCCATCTTGTTTAACTTATTCATAACGAAGGGCTTCAATTGGATCAAGTTTCGAAGCCTTGTTGGCTGGCAAAACTCCAAAAATCATACCCACACTAGCCGAAACTGCAAGACTAAATAGGGCAACTGGGATTGATACTCCCACTTCTATACCCGCAATCAAACCTTGCAAGAGTATGCCAGCTATAGCGGTTAAGCCTGTCGCAATGGTTAAACCAATGACTCCACCAAGCAAGGTCAATATCATGGATTCAATCAAAAACTGGATTAAAATATTAGCACGTGTTGCACCCAAAGCCTTACGGAGACCAATCTCACGCGTACGCTCCGTCACCGAAACCAGCATGATGTTCATAACACCAGTCCCTCCAACAAAAAGGGAAATTCCTGCAATGGCACTAATAATCGTAGTTATAAAGCCGAACAATTGTTGTACTTCTTGGAAGGCTGCAGTCGCATCTGACACCTGATACTCCCCTTGCTGAAGACCAGCAATTTCGGTCAATTTTCTAGCTAATTCTGGTCCCACAGTTGGTGTCAAACTGGTATCATTGACACGGAAGACAATATCAGAAATTTCATCCATATTGAAGTTGTTGGCAAGAGAAATATTAGTCGTAATCGGAAGTCCACCAATACCAAAAGTCTTGGCAGTCTTGGCCTCATCGCTGGTATAGACACCAATGACACGATAGCTAAAGCCACCAACATCTATAACCTGGTTAACAGCTTCTTGAGCAGATCCAAACAGACTATTAGCAAGTTCTTGGTCTAGTAAAATGACACTGGCCACATCTTTATAATCCTGAGCTATGAAACTGCGGCCTGCAACAATTTCATTTTCAACCGCCTTCATGTAAGTAATATTTCCACCTGTCAAGCTAGCTCGCTCCACTTTTTTGTCTTTATAAGACAGGGTGGTATTGGTCGAGTTGGTTACATAGTAACTGTCCACCCCTTTAACTTTAGCAGCCTCCTTGACCCAAGCTTCTTGTGGTTTTGGTGGCTCCACAGGAACATCCTCTTCTTTCCCAGAAACCGTCAAAGCTGATTGTTTTTGGGTAAAAGAACCGTCTTTACTTTTAATAGGCGAGAAAAAGACATGAATATTCTTCTGTGACTTGGTCATGTTTTTATTGACCTGACGAGACATGGAATCCCCCAGAGCCATAATCACAACAACTGATGAAACACCAATGATAATCCCAATCATAGTAAGAAAAGAGCGCATCTTATGTGCCATGATAGATGAAAAGGCAAATTTCAGATTCTGCATCTTAGTTTTCCTCCTTTTCTAACTGCGCACTGTCAGACGAAATAACTCCATCTCGAATGACAATCTGGCGTTTGGCATAAGCAGCGATTTCAGGCTCATGCGTTACCATGATAATAGTTTTTCCTTCTTTATTTAGTTCAACCAATAGTTGCATGATTTGGTTACCTGTTTTGGTATCCAAGGCTCCTGTCGGTTCGTCCGCTAGGATAATAGAAGGATTGTTTACCAAGGCACGCGCGATAGCTACACGTTGCTTTTGACCACCAGATAATTCCGAAGGCAAATGATGACTACGTTCTGTCAATTCAACCTTATCTAAATACTCCTCAGCTAACTTGCGACGTTTTGAAGCCGAAACTCCCGCGTAAATCAAGGGCAATTCTACGTTTTGCAGAGCGTTAAGTTTAGATAGAAGAAAAAACTGCTGAAAGACAAAACCGATTTGTTGATTGCGGACCTTGGCTAGTTGTTTTTCACCGAGTCCAGCTACTTCTTGGCCTTCAAGATAATATTCTCCACTGGTTGGTGTATCCAACATACCAATCGTATTCATGAGAGTAGACTTACCCGAACCAGATGGTCCCATGATGGCAACAAATTCACCCTCATTCACTTCTAGGTTGATATTTTTGAGAACCTGCAGTTCTTGGTCACCGTTACGGTAGCTTCTGCAGATATTTTTTAGACTAATTAGTTGCTTCATCAGCCTTCACCTCTTTTCCTTCCTCTAGAGAAGACGTTGGGTTACTGATGACCTTGACTCCATTTGTCAGACCTGAAGTGATTTCTTGGTTGTCTGCATCAGCATTGCCCAAACCAACTTCCACTTTCTTAGCCTTTTTCTGCTCGTCAAGCACCCAGACATAGTTCTTATCATTTTCAGTCACAACACTTGTTAGAGGAACCAAAATGGCTTTACTCTTATTCTTAACCTCAACACTTACTGAGAATCCTTGTTTCAAATCACCGATTTCACTTGTAACATCGATGGTATATGGATATTTAGAACCAGAATTACCACCTGTTGCGGCAGTAGCTGCACTTGCTGCTTCACCACTAGTTTTAGGATAGTCAGAGATATAGCTAATCTTACCTGTCCAGCTCTTATCTTGGTAAACTTTAGAAGTAAAGGTTACTTCTTGTCCTACAGAGAGGTTGGCAAGGTTATATTCAGATAGTTCACCCTTAACTTGCAAGTTTTCATTACTTACGACATGAACGACTACTTGACTAGCTCCTGTTGGAGATTTAGAAACATTGTGGTTGACTTCAACCACAGTTCCCTCCAGGGTACTGAGAACCGTCATGGCATCCAACTGACTTTGAGCCTTACTTAATTGCGCTTCTGCATCTGCACGAGCATCACGGGCATCACCTAGTTGTGCATCAATAGATGAAACTGCATTTCCTGAGACTGGAGCTGGAGTTTGCCCTGCAGCTCCTTCGCCTCCTGCTGGTGCTGGTAACTGTGGAGCCGGAGCTGAAGCGGCTTCATTTCGTGCTTGATTGAGTTCATTGATATGACGATCTGCCTTAGCTACTGCTCGGCTAGCTGAATCATAGGCCGCCTGGGCTTCTGAACTACTGTACTTGACTAAAGCCTGTCCTTCGCTGACCTTATCACCCACAGAAACAAGGATTTCATCTAAATCTCCCTTACTAGCATCAAAATAAACATATTGTTCATTTTTTGCTGTTACTGTCCCTGACAATAAAACAGAGGACGCCACGCTTCCTTCCTTGGCAACAACAAGATGAGTAGGCTCATCTTTTACAGCGGTCTGAGATGGTTGTCTAAAGAGCAAAATCCCCCCAGCACCTAATACAACTACACTTGCAGCACCGATTGCTGCATACAATTGCCACTTTTTAGCTTTACCATTCTTCTTCATAATGAAACTCCTTTTTGATTTAAAGTTCTTAACAATATTATATAAAAATTAGCAAATATAAACAATAACCGTTCAGAACGAAATAATGACATTTCAGGATTTGATTATTATTCGGAATCTATTTTTTACCACCATTGTACTAGTTATATAATACACTTTATTTTTCTTTTTTGCAAGCTTTTTCTTTAATTTTTTTGAACGTAGCAGATTTTTGCAATCAAATCAAAAAAAAGATAGAATATGACTATCAAAAAATGACACTCTACTATTTAAAAGAGTATAAAGGAGTTTTCAATGAGAGAATATGATATCATTGCTATCGGTGGAGGTAGCGGAGGAATTGCTACCATGAACCGTGCTGGTGAACACGGAGCTAAAGCGGCCGTTATTGAGGAAAAGAAACTAGGTGGAACCTGCGTCAACGTCGGCTGTGTTCCTAAGAAAATCATGTGGTACGGGGCGCAAATCGCTGAGACTTTCCATCAATTTGGAGAAGACTACGGCTTTAAGACTACTGATCTTAACTTTGACTTTGCAACCCTACGTCGTAATCGTGAAGCCTACATTGATCGCGCTCGTTCTTCTTATGATGGCAGTTTTAAACGCAACGGCGTAGACTTGATTGAAGGTCATGCTGAATTTGTAGATTCTCATACTGTCAGCGTAAATGGTGAACTCATTCGTGCCAAGCATATCGTGATTGCGACTGGTGCCCATCCAAGTATTCCAAACATTCCCGGTGCTGAACTAGGTGGCTCTTCTGATGATGTATTTGCCTGGGAAGAATTGCCAGAGTCAGTTGCAATTCTAGGCGCCGGTTATATCGCTGTTGAATTGGCTGGCGTACTCCACACCTTTGGTGTCAAGACAGATCTCTTTGTTCGTCGTGATCGTCCTTTACGTGGTTTTGATTCTTACATCGTTGAAGGTTTGGTAAAGGAAATGGAAAGAACAAACTTGCCACTTCATACTCACAAAGTCCCTGCCAAGTTAGAAAAAACTGCTGAGGGCATTACCATTCATTTCGAAGATGGTACTAGTCACACAGCTAGCCAAGTTATCTGGGCTACTGGTCGCCGCCCAAACGTTAAGAGTTTGCAACTTGAAAAAGCTGGAGTGACTCTGAACGAACGTGGCTTTATCCAAGTAGATGAATACCAAAATACTGTTGTTGAGGGAATCTATGCTCTAGGTGATGTAACAGGCGAAAAAGAACTAACTCCAGTTGCTATCAAGGCTGGACGTACTTTGTCTGAACGTCTCTTTAACGGCAAAACAACTGCTAAAATGGACTACACAACTATTCCAACCGTTGTCTTTTCACACCCTGCTATCGGAACTGTTGGTTTGACAGAAGAGCAAGCTATTAAAGAATACGGTCAAGAGCAAATCAAGGTTTACAAATCAAGCTTTACTTCTATGTACTCTGCTTGCACTTGCAACCGTCAAGAAACTCGTTTCAAATTGATCACAGCTGGTTCAGAAGAAAAAGTTGTCGGACTTCATGGAATTGGCTACGGTGTTGATGAAATGATTCAAGGTTTCGCAGTTGCCATTAAAATGGGAGCAACCAAGGCAGACTTTGATTCAACTGTAGCGATTCACCCAACTGCATCCGAAGAATTTGTAACCATGCGTTAATCAAAGCAAAAGAAGCTGATACAAATGTGTCTACTTCTTTTTTAATGTCTTACAAATCTACAAAAAATTATCCAACTTAACCAGTAAGCAAAATCGGCCGTTACAGTTTTTGTTACCTTTGTTATAAAAATAGGTTGACAATAATTACTCTACGAGTATAATAGTTACTATACATCAGAAAAGAGGTTAACTATTTTGAAAAAAGCTCACGTTTATGCCATCCCTGCTATTGGGGCTGCTCTCATTGCTGTTTTAGCACAAATCAGTCTTCCAATTGGACCTGTCCCCTTCACTCTGCAAAACTTTGCAATCGGCTTGATTGCTACTGTCTTTAGACCGAGGGAGGCTGTACTTTCTGTTGGACTCTATCTTCTTCTAGGTGCTATCGGTCTTCCTGTCTTTGCAGGAGGTGGAGCTGGTTTTCAGGCTTTAGTTGGTCCTACTGCAGGCTATCTTTGGTTTTATCTTGTTTATTCTGGACTTACCTCTTCTCTAACTAACAGTGATAGTGGTTTTGTCAGAATTTTTCTAGCAAATCTCTTGGGAGATACACTTGTTTTTGTCGGTGGGATCCTCAGCTTGCATTTCCTAGCTGGAATGGCATTTGAAAAAGCTCTTATTGTGGGGGTCATTCCCTTTATCATTCCAGATCTTGGTAAACTTCTGGCTATTAGTTTTATTAGTCGTCCCCTACTTCAACGCCTTAAAAATCAGGCTTACTTTGCTAACTAAAAAAGGATATCGAGTTGTCATGACTCAATATCCTTTTCTTTCATTTTGAAAACTTAGTTGCCTTTAAAAGCATCCACCATTGTTTGAAATTCTTCATTAGAGAGAGTAATTCCTTTACCCATTTTAGTATGATCTGGACTCCAAGCACGAATATCAAACTTTGCAGGAGCACCATTAAAGCTCACACGGTTGATTTCCTTAGTCCAACCTTTTTCGTTTTCAGAAAGAGTCAACAAGTGCTCTTCGATTTTAAAAGTAAATTCTGCCATTTTCTTCTCCTTTTTTAGCTTTCATTTGATTATTCGTAAAATCTTGTAGATTTTAGGAAAATTTTATATAATATTGATATAAAAGAAGGGAGGCCAATATGAGACATAAATTCCAGCAAGTTCTAGATAAAATACATGACTTTTTAAATGGACATGACCAACCTGACCAGACTGAAAGTAACTCCCTTACAGCCACTATTGAAGAGGCTATCCAGAAACAAACCGCTGTTCACCTTATCTTGTCTGAGACAAGTTTTACAGGTGACATCATCAAATACGATCAGCAACGCCAGCAAATTATCGTGAAAAATTTTGCCAAAAATATGAGCCGTATTATCCGCATAAGCGATATTCAACGCCTACGATTTGTCCCTTCCACCGTCCAAACAGCCCAAAAAAATAGATTTAAGAAAGAGTGAGATGTAGTTGATTCATCCCACTCTTTTTTCTTAGCGAACTTGTTCAAAATGTAAATGAACCGCGATATGATCTCCATAACCACTTCTTTCCAAGTCACGTTGTAGACGATAGGAAATGTAGTGTTCTGCGATGGTAATGTAACCTGCTCCCAGTAAACGATGTTCAACCAAAGACTGAATCATGCTGATAGTGGCACGTTCTACCTTGGCTTCCTCCAAGTCCAAAACCACTTTCTTAGTGACTTGTGCAAGGTTTTGACGCAAATCATCTGTCAATACATAGACAGTCTGAGCTGCCTTTAAGATAGCTTGGTAAATCTTATCTGGATTAAATTCAGCAATTTCACCATCACGTTTGATTACTTGCATAGGTTTCTCCTTTATTCTTTGTTTTCTTTGATTTCTGCCAACATTTTTTCTTCTTCTGCTGTCAGTTGATAATTTTCTAACAAATCAGGTCTGCGCTCGTAGGTTTTCTTTAAGCTCTCATACAATCGCCACTGACGAATCTTTTCATGGTGCCCGCTCATCAATACATCTGGTACAACCATACCTCGATAATCATAGGGACGTGTGTACTGAGGATATTCAAGAAGGCCAGAAGAAAAACTATCATCTTGATGGCTAGACTCCTTGCCAATTACTTCTGGAATCAGGCGAACTGTAGCATCAATCATGGTCATAGCCGCCAATTCTCCTCCAGTAAGGACATAATCCCCCAAGGAAATCTCATCTGTCACCAAGGTCTTAATGCGCTCATCATAGCCCTCATAGTGACCGCAGATAAAGATAAGTTCTTCCTCTTGAGCCAAATCCTCAGCATAAGCCTGATCAAACTGCTTCCCAGCTGGGTCTAGGAGAATGACGCGAGGATTTTTCTTTTCAATAGCATCAAAGGCATCGAAAATAGGTTGGGCTCGGAGCAACATACCCTGACCACCTCCATATGGTTCATCATCGACGTGACGAGCCTTTTCAGCATTTTCTCGGAAATTATGATACTGGATATCCAAGAGACCTTTTTCACGAGCCTTTCCAACGATTGAGTGCTCTAGCGGAGAAAACATCTCTGGAAAGAGGGTTAAAATATCAATCTTCATCGTCTAACCCTTCTAAGATTTCCACATCGACGCGGTTATTTGGAATATCAACATTGAGAACCACTGGTGGGATATAAGGTAATAACAAATCACGCTTGCCTTTTCGCTTGACCACCCAGACATCGTTGGCACCTGGTTGTAGGATTTCTTTGATGGTTCCAATCAAGTTATCACCCTCATAGACTTCCAAACCGATAATCTCGTGATAATAAAATTCACCATCATCTAGATCGTCCAAATCTTCCTCAGCAACCTTGAGACTGTATCCTTTGTACTTTTCGATAGCATTGATATGGTACATGTCTTTGAATTTAATAATGTCAAAGTTCTTCTGTTTACGGTGGCTAGCAATGGTCACTGTTTGAACAAACTGATTTTTTTCATCAAACAAGGCCAGCTCAGCCCCTTTTTTAAACCGTTCTTCTGCAAAATCTGTCACAGACAAGACTCGCATCTCACCTTGCAACCCTTGCGTATTGACGATTTTCCCAACATTAAAGTAGTTCATCTTGTCTCCTGTATCTATTTCTATCCTTTATTTTATCACGTTCTATGGATTTTCACAAGTTGGAGGAAGATACATAGAGGGGCCTATAGTCCCAAAAGTGCTAATAATTTTCTCTTTAATGTTAATTTATATTTAAAAGATGAGATATTTACATTCCCGTTATACATATTGCTATAAAATGTATATTCCCCAATTTCACCCTGACTTGTTTTCCATTTCATTCTTAAACTAGGCATATTCTCTGGTAAATTTGTATGAATCAATAAGCATGTATAATTCTTTAAATTTTTAACTGTATGCAGTTTATTATTAACAATCAAACAATTGCTTTTTGAATCATAGTTTAAAGAATAAAATTCTACTATTTCAATATCAACTTCTTTGGGATAAAAAATCAAATGATTAAAAGGTTTGCTACTTACATTATGTGTAAATTCATGAATATAGTGAAACTTTGTATGTAAAGATTCAAACTCGAATGGTTTAATTTCCTTGATTTCAATATTATTGATATAAACCTTATTCTGGAAAGTTATCTTTATAATCACAACAATAAATGTCGCAATTTGTAAAATTCGTAATAGCCAATCAATACACATTGACCAATCTATGTTAAAAACACAATCAATATTCATTCTTCTTTCAGTTTCCTTTCAGAAATCCTTCCAAATCTCGTTCATGTTGGTACTTAATGGCTGCAGTTTTATCTTTCTCAAAGATAGTTTTAGTAAGGTCAATATGATTAATAGCTGCGATTGCGACGGTGTAGTGAATGATATCAGCCAGTTCTTTGGCAAGTTCCTCGTTCGAGTCCTGAACCCCCTCTTTTCGACCAGAGCGCCCATTCAAAACTTCGGCTACTTCTCCGACTTCCTCCACTAGCTTGATAAAAAGACCTTCCTCAGTCCTAGACTGCCGGTAATGTTCGAGTAAGTAGTCTTGTAATTGTCTAAACGTTAAATCTTTCATCCTCTATTCCTCACAAAAAAGCGAGACATTCGTCCCGCCCTTCTTATTTTTCGTCAATAACGATTCTTACTTTTTTGTCTTCAGTTGGGACAGAGTAGACAATCGTTCTTATCGCAGAAATAGTGCGACCCTTACGACCGATTACACGACCCACATCGCTTTGATCAAGATCCAAGTGATATTCCAAAAATTCTGGTGTATCTTCAATCTTGATAGTTAAGGCATCTGGTTGTGAAATCAAGGGTTTCACAATCGCAATAATGAGATTTTCAATCGTATCCATCTGTCAACCTACTTTAAACTTATTTTGAGAATTTAGAATCGTGGAATTTCTTCAATACGCCTTCTTTTGAAAGGATGTTACGAACTGTATCTGAAGGTTGAGCTCCATCAGCCAACCATGCAAGAACGCGGTCTTCTTTCAAAGTTACTTGGTTTTCAGCAACAAGTGGGTTGTAAGTTCCAACTGTTTCGATGAAACGTCCGTCACGTGGTGAACGTGAATCTGCTACGTTAATACGGTAGAAAGGTTTTTTCTTAGAACCCATACGAGTCAAACGGATTTTTACTGCCATTTTTAATATCTCTTTTCTTTAATTTTTTATTTGAGTGAAATAGCTGAGCTATTTAGCACATGTTCTATTATAGCAGATTTCTAACAGGTGTCAAGAAAAAAACTTGACAGAGTTTGAATTTTTTAAACCATTTAGAAATTTGTTAGAATTTTCAAGAAAAATCATGAAGAGAATGTCATGGATACTATTATAGAAACATTTTATAAAGACTATCAAGTCTAACCCTTTATCTCTCCTGAACGTGATTTGGATGCCTGACTCCTAAATCCAAAACCTGTTCCCAAGCGAAATATCAAGGATTTTAAGAACGATATCTACTAATTAATTTATAAAATATGAATTAATAGATTCTAAATAGGGGAATAATTTAGTTCTGTAAAAATTAACTTCTACACCTACAAAGCTTATTCTGACAGACTTTATAACAGTCTAAGAAAAAAAGTAGAGATTCATACAGTATCTAGATTTTCCAAAAATTTTTTATCATAAAATATTATTAACGAAACTATCCAAATCAAATCCGATGATTGCTTCAAAGAATACTTTAGTTGTTTGACTAGCGAGGGTTTTTATTAAAAATTTTTTTCAAATAATTACCACATTGACACATAAAATTCTTGCTTTCTAAATTTAAGTGTGATATATTTATAACATAACATTTAAATGTTATATATTTATAACATGAAAAAGGAGTCTATCATGAAAAAAAGTCAAAAAATGCGTGGCCTCATTGCAATGATTGCCGTAGCTCTCTTTATTGATTTTATTGTTTTATTTGGTTCTAATCTTAGTTGGGGACCCAAGTTAGTTATTACTGGTATTTCAGTGTCAGGTCAAATTGTAGCTATTTGGAGCTGGCTACATAAGAGTCAGAAAGGTAAGGGAAAGATTATTTTTGACTTGTCTGCTAAGCTTTACACGATACTTGTGTTTGCAGCAAGCATTTTTTATACAGTAGGAATTTGGGTTGCAACCCCTAGCGTAAGTTCTGGTATTAAAGAATGGATTTTGGGAATTATCCTCGTTATTGAAGTGATTGGATTTAGTTTTTTCTCTTTAAAAAATGTCAAGGAAACTCCGGACGAACGCTTTTATGCTAATTTAGCAAAGGCAGCTAGCTTGATGTTTGTTTTTATACTAGGCGCACTGATGATTCTAGCAGTTATCATTGGGTATATGGGGTCTCTCACTCTTTACATGGGACAGATATTTATTAGCATAGCTGTCTTGATTTGCATCTTTGCGGTTGTCTATTTTATCTTGGAACGTAGAGGATAAGCATGGCCAAAGAAAGCAAGATTATTACTAATCTCAAATCTGTTCGTGAGTCCACAGGCATGACCCAGCAGGAGTTAGCCGACCGCATCGGCATGCGACGCGAGACAATTCTGCACTTGGAAAATAATCGTTACAATCCTTCGCTGGAAATGGCTCTTAAAATTGCTCAAGTTTTTAATCTAAAAGTAGAAGATCTCTTTGAACTCAGACAGAAAGAGGAAGCATAATTCTTTTCGAGACCTAGTATTAAGTTCATTGATTAATTAGGAATTGAATTCAAAAGAAAAATCCTTTGAAAATGTGCTCTTTATAAATATAGTAATTCTTTCAAATTAACCTTTACTAATTGTGATGCCTTACGAGCTTTCTTAAGACCTGGTTGGAAAAACTATGATTTGAATAACCTTCAGTAAATGCTTAAAATCAATGTTTTCCAACTTTTTCAGAAAACAGAATTTCATCTAATTTGAATAAATTTCAGTTGAATGGTGTGAATTTCACCCCAAAAAATCAAAAAAATGAGCTAGAATGTACCGAAAAGTTCACACCACTATTTAGATGATTTTTTATTTTGCCTGTTTTTACCTATGGTCTTACCCACGACAAAAATTATAGAGCCAAAAAACCCTAGTCACACATTTGAACTAGGTTTTTACGTTGCTTTGATTAACAAGATTACCAAATCTTTCAGAATTACATTTTCTATTTTATAGAAAAATATTAATAATAAATTATGTAAATTCAATCTAATTTCTATAAGTTTGCTCCCATTTTTTCATTTCTTCAACGATACTTCTTAGAGCAATACCTTTTTTTGTCATTTTATATTCAACCTGTGGAGGCGATGTCGGTAAAACTTTTCTTGATAAAATACCTTCTTGCTCGAAATCATGTAACCGTTGAGCTAATATTCTAGGATTAATACCTTCTACACTACGCAAAAGACTACCATAATGTATATTACCATTAATAATTTCAGATAAAATCTCAAGAGTAAATTTACCCTTTAGTAAATTCAAGACCCTTCTTGCTGGACAAATTGATTTTTTCAAAGGTTGCATCTTGCAAGTCTCCATTCATTTCCTCCTTTTTTGATAGTTACTATACTTTTTTTCCCTTCTTGTTTTATAAATAATTACATGATAAATTAATTATATCACTTGAAGGGAGAAATTACTATGGACATTATAACTAAGTTTGACCGTATTGAAGATATTCTCGGCAGTCCTGATGGAAGATACTTTGGTAATGGATATACACAAGTAAAATATTTTCAGAAAGTTAAACATATTACTTTTGAAGGAATTGAGTCAGTATTTGAAATCAACTATCCGAAGAGTTGGTCAACTAAGAAAAATATTGAGTCAATAAAACCACATTTTAGCTCTTTAGATTCTATTGTACTTGCTGTGAAACTAGTCAGCGATTTTCTTAGAGAAGAATTAGTCATAGAAGAGGACACAATCAATAATGCTCTAATTTCTAGTTTCTCGGTAAAAGCAGGAAAATCTCTTGTAGAAGATTTGAAAAATGTTACAGCAAAATTGAGCTTATCATCTGATGATAAGCTATCCTTCAAGGGAAGGATAGCTTCGTTTTCGGTTGAATTAGTTGTCGATTTATTTGATGACTCAAAACAACTTAAAATAAATTCTGGAGAAGATTACTATTTTTCAAACTTTAAAACAGTTGATACCAAACTAACTGATATTTCGGTGAAAACAGAATTAAATTCTATTTCAGCTACTACTTCTTTTTCCTATTCAGATAAATTTAGTGGTATTGAATCAGCACATCTCTTGAAAAAGAGATTACCATCTATCTTAGACCATATAATTGTAACAGCTGAACTTACGGAAGTGTTACATTCATATTTGGACAGAACCCCTAGAGAATTTTCGAAAACATTGATAATGCGTAAAATTAAAATCCTACGCAACCTTTCAAACGATTCACAGTTAAGTGAAGGCAACATTAAAGTTCAAGTTCTAAAAACTAAAATAGTACCTTTAAAAGGAAAGAATGTTCGAGTTAGTGATATGATTTCAAAACTTGGAGAGTCAACATTGATATATTCCGTGGCTCAAGAGCTATAAGATAAATAGAAAGAGGACTAATATGAAAATAGCAATTTCAGGAACTTATTCGACAGGAAAAACGACAACAACTTTAGCACTAGCTTTTTATACTGGTTTACCACGTACACACGCAAAAACTATGAGAGAGATTCTTCCCATAGCTTTACCCGGAAAAAGATTAGAAGACGCCACTGGTCCTGAGCTGGTTCAATTAGGAATTCGTCGTCTAATGGAGCGAGCAGTTAGGGAGTCTCATCTTGACTCTTTTGTTTCTGATGGCTCCTCTTTACATGAATGGGTATACGGTATGGTGAGAACCGAATTAGGAATGAATCCCAACCAAGAGACAGATAAAGGAAATATTATTTTAACTGATGACCTCAAATATCTTAGAGAAGTTATGAAAAATTTTGGGTCTGTTGCAAAAGACTATGCTAAAGAAACTTATGAATCATTTGTACATTTGCCTATTGAATTTCCTTTAGCTCCAGATGGCCATCGTCCTGTGTCAGAATTATTTAGAAAACGCTCAAACGATTTGCTATTAATAACACTGGATGAATTAAAAATTCCTTACCATATCGTGGGCGGTACTATCGAGGAAAGACTCCAGAAGATTTCAGAAATTTATCAACTAAAACCTGTAATAAGTATTGAACAAGCAGTTTCTTTAGCAAAAAAGGAAGCGCAAAACTATAATATCGTTCAGGAGGGTAAATAATATGGATAAAGATTTGAGAAATATCCTCTTTTCCAAGTTTGAGACATCCCAACTATCTTTAAGAAATCGGATTGTAATGAATCCAGTTCCAACAGGATTTGTAGAAAGTGGTGTTCCCAAACCAGAAATTGCCGAGTTCTATAAGCGAAGAGCAAAAAATGTAGGGCTATTTATTATAGGCGCTATAAATATTGAGCATGAAACTGCTACTAACAATGAAAATATACCAAATATTTCAACCAGTCGTGATATTGAGGTATGGAAACAAGTAACCAAGGCAATTCACCAAGAAAAAAGTAAGGCTATTGCTGAGCTTTGGCATAGTGGGAGTTCAAGAGCATTTTCAAAAACTGATTTATCTCTTAAGGTCTCTACTCCATCTGGATACATTGGAAAAAAGAAAGTGGGGTCACCTTTATCAGTTGAAGAAATTAACCTTATTGTCCAAAAATTTGCTGAAGCCGCCAGAAAAGCTCAAATATCTGGTTTTGATGGAGTTGATATTCATGCTGCACACGGTAGTTTAATTCATGATTTTTTAACAGCAGAGACCAACCAGAGAACTGATGAGTTTGGTTTTAAAAATAGAACTTACTTTGCAGAAAGAGTTATTAAGGAATGTAGAAAAGTTGTTGGGGACAATTTTCCGATTTTCATTCGCCTATCAAATTTTAAAAGTTATGATCCTACTGCAAAATTAGCAAAAACTTTAGAGGAATTAAAACAAATCATAATACCAATTTCAAATGCAGGTGTTGATATCTTTGACTGCTCTGAAATAAACTATACAGATTCTGCTGTCACTGGAAAATCAGGCAATTTATCATACTGGGTGAAAAAAATTGCAAATAAGCCTACAATAACAACTGGAGGCATAGGTTCACCTGAAATTCTATACAAAGATATTCCAACACTTATTACAGAAATAACATCACAACCTAAAATGTCATATCTTCATTTACAAAGGAAAAAGGCACAAATTTTTTACTCGAATAATTTAGTTTCTGATTTTAAAGAAGGAGGGTTTGATTTACTTGCTTTTGGTCGTCCTCTATTGATAAATGAAAATTGGTTTGATGAAATAACGGAGGAAGATTGATGAAAAAAACAAATACAAAAGCGCCAGCTTATCTACTTTTTATTCTTTCACTAGGATACATTATGGCGGTCCTAGATACAACCGGAGTGGTTCTTGCTGTTCCCCATATTGAAACAGCTATGAGAGTCTCATTAGAGCAATCCATTTGGATTATTAACGCCTATACACTAGCTTTAGGGTCTTTACTCCTACTTTCAGGAAATCTAACAACAAAATATGGTGCTAAACGAATTTTATTAATTGGAATGACAATTTTTACACTATCCTCGTTTGGGTGCTCTTTTTCACCAAATATTGAAACATTAATTATACTTAGATTCATTCAAGGTTTCGGTGCTTCTTTGTTTATGCCAAGTTCATTAGCACTTTTATTCATTTCATACCCCGATTCTACTAAAAGAGCACGTATGTTAGGAATCTGGACAGCAATTATTTCTGTTGCAACCGGTACTGGTTCTTTTATTGGTGGACTAATAATTAACTACTTCGGATGGAGGGGTATTTTCTTGGTCAATATTCCATTTGGAATTTTGACAGTAATTTCAATATTACTTCTCGTGAAAAATAATATTGCCAATCTAAAGACCAGAATTGACATCTTTAGTAATATATTTCTGGTTACAACTATCGGAAGTCTAGTTATTTACCTTGTTGAAGGGAATCAATATGGTTATAGTAACTCAAATCTTTTATTGTTTCTTCTCCTATTTATATTATTTGCTATTGGTTTAGTAGTCCACGATAAAAAAAGTAAAGCACCTATTGTTCCCCACCAACTATTAAAAAATGCTAAGTTTATTGTCTCTAATCTATTAGGTTTAGTAGTTAACATTTCACTATATGGCATTGTTTTGGTGCTAGGACTCTATTTTCAAACTTATTTAAACCTTTCCTCAATGGTTTCTGGACTCCTCATTCTACCAGGAATGATTGTCTTAATTATTGGTAATTTATTTTACGCACGTGCTGTAAAACGATTTTCCGTGGGAAGCCTCGCTACTGTCTCAATTATTTTTGCCATTGTAGGAGCAGCAGGAATTTTTGGAATTGGAGTTCTTTTTCATGAAATTCAACTATACATCCTAATTCCTTTATTTTCTTTAATGAGTCTAGGTATCGGAGTGTTAACTCCAGCAACTACAACCATTCTTATGGAAGCTGCTGGTCAAGAATTATCTGGAATTGCTGGTGCAACTCTAAACGCTAACAAACAGATTGGTGGACTTTTTGGTACAACAATTATGGGGATTGTAACTACTAATTTATCCCATGATTGGAATATAGTCATCGTTATCGCATTTTTGGTTAACGTGATAATGTATATTGCTACTTGGTTAATTGCTAGTCGTTACCTTTATGGAAAAGAATAAAACTAAACAGAACGCAATCAATTTAAAAGTTGATTGCGTTTTATATTATTTCTCAGCACAATTACTCCAATCATCATAATTTGCTTAATAAATAACTCAATTACTTTTGTCGCAAAGATTGTAAAATACCAACTACCTCATAACCTTGATGAAACTGTGAAAAATGCATAAGCGTTAGTTCATATGATAAATTAGATAACACTCGTCGTGTTCCTTGGCTATCCTCAATATTGATTAAACTTCCCAAAAGAAGACCGTCATCATAATGAACTAGGCTACTATCAATTGCAATATCTCTTTTGAGTAGCTCTTCACTCATATCCTGAACCTCGCTAGCAATCGTTTCACTAGTCAAATCTTTTAAATCTTTTACTAACTGATAAATAGTATAGATTGTATTTGATATATAATTAATGGCTTTTATTATACTTCCTGCGAAACTAAAATCCTAGTTCACGATTGATAATTCCAGCAATCAAATTCATTCGTAATCCAAAGCGTTTACGTCGATTTCGATAGCTTGTTGAAAACATTTTAAACGTTTTTACTTTGGCAAAAATATTCTCAACCTTGATTCTCTCTTTAGATAGCACATGATTATAGGATTTATCTTTAAGAGTTAGTGGCTTAAGTTTACTTGATTTCCTCGGAGTTTGCGTTTGTGAATACATCTTCATGATCCCTTGATAACCACTGTCTGCTAAGATTTTACCAGCTTGTCCGATGTTTCTGCGACTCATTTTGAACAACTTCATATCGTGGCAATAGTTCACTGCAATATCCAAAGAAACAATTCTCCCTTGGCTTGTGACAATCGCCTGAGCCTTCATAGCATGACATTTCTTTTTACCAGAATAATTGGCTAGTTGATTTTTTTAGGACGATTGATTTTTACCTCTGTTGCATCCACAATCACCGTATCCTCAGCACTAAGATGAGTTTTTGAAATCGTAAAACCATTTTGAATAAGAGTTGCTTCAACCCATTGACTCTGACGGATTAAGTTGCTTTCGTGAATACCAAAATCAACCGCAATTTGTTCATAAGTGCGGTATTCTCGCATATATTGAAGAGTAGCCATGAGGAGGTCATCTAGTCTTAACTTAGGGGTTCGTCCACCTTTCGCGTGTTTACGTTGATAAGCTGTTTTTAACACAGCTAACATCTCTTCAAAAGTAGTGCGCTGAACACCAACAAGGCGCTTAAATCGTGCATCACTTAATACTTTACTTGATTCATAATTCATAGTTTTATTGTATCATATTTTTGTTTCGCAGGAAGTCTATTACTAATACCAACCTAAGGAAATAAAAAACAATTTCCCGAATTCCTGTTGAACTAACTGATTTACTTCAGTCATGGGAAAAGCAACAAAAAAGAGAACTAGCAAAATTTGGAATTATCCAATCTGATGAACAGTATGTCTTTACTTATATCGATATGAAGAGCAATGTTAACGGTCCACTACACTCTGACTACCTCACGTCATCCAGAACTAACACACGCTACACCTCATAAATTACGTCATACGGGTGCAACTCTTGCCAAACAATTTGGCACATCACTAGAGGACATTTCAGAAGCTCTAACACATAGCGATACAGGTACAACTCAGATTTATGTCAACACTTCTAATGTAGTTCCTATGGCCGTTGGTGAATTTGCCTACCGTAACCTTAAAAAGTAATGGTGTGAATTTTGCTAAAAAAACATCAAAAAACACCCCATGGTGTGAACCATGAAGTGTTGATAAATGCTGTATTGTAGCCGTTTCTTAACGTTTAGAGAACTGGCTAGCTTTACGAGCTTTCTTAAGACCTGGTTTCCTAAATACTTCGAGTACACTTATGGTATTGATACCCCTAAACAAGCGACTTTCTGGTTGGCTTCCTCTTAAACTGTCTTGTCACTAATATTTGAAATCCACTTCCTTTTAGGGTACAATGGTAGAAATGAATTTTTGAGAGGAAAAGAATGAAAAAACTAGCAACCCTTCTTTTACTATCCACTGTAGCCCTAGCTGGATGTGACAACATCCAACGTAGTTTGCGTGGTGATGACTATGTAAATTCTAGCTTGGCTGCTGAGGAAAGCTCCAAAGCAGCAGCACAATCTGCCAAGGAGTTAAACGATGCTTTAACAAACGAGAATGCCAATTTCCCCCAACTTTCTAAGGAAGTTTCTGAAGATGAGGCTGAAGTGATTCTCCACACAAGTCAAGGAGATATCCGTATCAAACTCTTCCCTAAACTCGCTCCTCTAGCGGTTGAAAACTTCCTCACTCATGCCAAAGAAGGCTACTATAACGGCATTACCTTCCACCGTGTCATCGATGGTTTTATGGTCCAAACTGGAGATCCAAATGGAGACGGTACAGGTGGTCAGTCTATCTGGCATGACAAGGATAAAACTAAAGACAAGGGAACTGGTTTCAAAAACGAGATTACTCCTTATCTCTATAACATCCGTGGTGCTCTTTCTATGGCTAATACTGGTCAACCAAACACCAATGGCAGCCAGTTCTTCATCAACCAAAACTCTACCGATACCTCTGCTAAACTCCCTACAAGCAAGTATCCAAAGAAAATCATCGAAGCCTATAAAGAAGGGGGAAACCCTAGTCTAGATGGCAAACACCCAGTCTTTGGTCAAGTGATTGACGGTATGGATGTTGTAGATAAAATTGCTAAAGCCGAAAAAGATGAAAAAGACAAGCCGACTACTGCTATCACAATCGACAGCATCGAAGTGGTGAAAGACTACGATTTTAAATCTTAAAAACCAAAAAATACAGTATCCACATTCGGTACTGTATTTCTTTTATCCTCATTTTTAAGTTAGATTATTAAAATCCCAGATTTGGTCCATCCAGCCTTCATAGAAGTCTGGTTCGTGGCAGACCATAAGGATAGACCCTTTGTATTCTTTAAGAGCGCGTTTGAGTTCATCCTTGGCATCCACATCCAAGTGGTTGGTCGGCTCGTCCAGCACTAAAACGTTGTTTTCACGATTCATCAAGAGACAGAAACGAACTTTGGCTTGTTCCCCACCTGACAAAACCTGAATTTGACTTTCGATATGCTTAGTTGTCAAACCACAACGGGCAAGGGCTGCACGAACTTCTGCTTGGTTAAGTGCAGGAAAGGCATTCCAGACAGCTTCAAGTGGTGTTTGACGATTGCCACCTTCTACTTCCTGCTCAAAGTAGCCAAGTTCTAGGTAGTCTCCACGTTCAACCTCCCCAGCAATTGGCGGAATAATGCCCAAGAGAGACTTCAAGAGAGTTGTTTTCCCGATACCATTTGCCCCGATAATAGCAACCTTTTGATTACGTTCAAAGGTAAGATTTAAAGGCTTGGTCAGAGGACGATCATAACCAATTTGCAAATCCTTGGCTTGGAAGATAAAGCGCCCTGGCGTACGAGCTGGTTTGAAATCAAAGGATGGTTTTGGTTTCTCACTTTGCAGTTCGATAATATCCATCTTATCCAATTTCTTCTGACGGGACATGGCCATGTTTCGTGTTGCAACACGCGCTTTGTTTCGGGCAACAAAGTCCTTAAGGTCCGCAATTTCTTTTTGCTGACGTTCGTAGGCAGCCTCTAGCTGAGATTTCTTCATAGCATAGACTTCTTGGAACTGGTAGTAGTCACCAGAATAACGCGTCAGCTGTTGATTTTCCACATGATAGACGATATTGATAACGTCATTTAGGAATGGAATATCGTGTGAAATAAGGACAAAGGCATTCTCATAGTTTTGGAGATAGCGCTTAAGCCAATCAATATGCTCGGCATCCAAGTAGTTGGTCGGCTCGTCCAAAAGTAAGATATCAGGCTTTTCAAGGAGAAGTTTTGCCAAAAGCACCTTGGTTCTTTGTCCACCTGACAAAGAGGTTACATCTGTATCCATGCCAAAGTCCATGACACCAAGGGCACGCGCTACTTCATCAATCTTAGCATCCAAGGTATAGAAATCACGACTCTCTAAACGGTCTTGAAGTTCTCCCACTTCTTCCGTGAGAGCATCAACATCCGCTCCATCTTCAGCCATTTCCATATAGAGGTCATTGATACGGGCTTCTGCTTTGAAAAGCTCATCAAAAGCAGTACGGAGAACATCGCGCACCGACTGCCCTTCAGCAAGGACAGAGTGCTGATCCAAGTAACCAGCCGTTACATATTTGGACCACTCTACCTTTCCTTCATCTGGCAGCATTTTACCAGTCACGATACTCATAAAGGTTGATTTTCCTTCACCATTGGCACCGACCAGACCGATATGTTCTCCCTTAAGGAGACGGAAGGACACATCTTCAAAAATTGCACGGTCACCAAAACCATGACTCAGATTTTTAACTTCTAAAATACTCATTTTAATTCCTTATCTTGTTTTTATGTAATTGTTTATAGAGAAGCCAAGCCAGATAGCCACCCAAGGTATTGGTCCACAAATCATCAATCTCAAAGACGCGATTAAAATCAAAGAAAAAATCTAAGACTAACTGCGTACACTCAATTCCTAGGCTTATAAGAAAACTGAAAAAGATCACTTTTCTTGTCTTACGCAAATTTGGAAGGAGATAAAGGAGTTGGAAAATCAGAGGAAAAAGTAAGAAGACATTGAGGATATTTTGTAGAAAAAGCCAACATAATTGTCCTATGTCACTCACTTCACCCAGTTTCCAGAAAGAATTGAAAGGAGTCAAAAGAAAAACCAGGCGTCCAAGATGCTGAATACCTGGAGTTTCCACCCCCACGGGAGAATGTTCTTGAGGAGTAAAGCAAAAGTAAACGATACAAATACTATAGAAAATGACTCCCCAGACCAAAATACGATTATAAGTCTTCTTCATCATTAAGGATTGACTGCTGCGACTGCTTTCTGGCGGTCACGTTTCATTGTATTAGAACGCAATTGTCCACAAGCTGCATCAATATCAGTACCATGCTCTTGACGAACCACACAGTTAACCCCTTTTTTCTTAAGCGTATCATAAAAGGCCAGGACGCGCTCTTTAGGACTACGGCTATATTGGTCATGCTCACTAACTGGGTTATAAGGAATCAAGTTTACATAAGACAATTTCTTGATATTCTTGAGCAATTCAGCCAATTCTAAGGCTTGTTCTACACCATCATTGACTTCATTGAGCATGATATACTCAAAGGTCACACGACGATTTGTTGTTTCGATGTAGTACTCAATAGCAGCAAAGAGTTTTTCAATCGGAAAGGCACGGTTAATCTTCATGATGCTTGAGCGCAATTCATTATTGGGTGCGTGAAGGGAAACGGCAAGATTGACCTGAACTCCTTCATTAGCAAAATCACGAATTTTATGGGCCAAACCTGAGGTTGAAACCGTGATGTGACGAGCACCTATAGCCATTCCCTTATCATCGTTGATAGTGCGAACGAAATTTAAGACATTGTTGTAGTTATCAAAGGGCTCACCGATTCCCATGACAACAATATGACTGACGCGTTCATCCTGACCACGTTCATCAAAGTATTTCTGAACCAGCATGATTTGCGCTACGATTTCACCGTTATTGAGGTCACGTTGTTTCTTAATCAAACCAGAGGCACAGAAGGTACAACCGATATTACATCCGACCTGAGTGGTCACACAGACTGACAGCCCGTAGTGTTGACGCATCAGTACTGTCTCAATCAACATACCATCTGGCAACTCAAAAAGATACTTAACAGTACCGTCGGCTGACTCTTGCACGATGCGTTGTTTCAAGGGATTGACTACAAACTGGTCATTAAGCTTAGCAATCAAATCCTTTGAAAGGTTGGTCATCTCTTCAAATGACTGGACACGTTTACGGTAAAGCCATTCCCAGATTTGATCTGCACGAAATTTCTTTTCTCCCTGCTCCAATACCCATTCCTGCATGGTTTGACGTGTTAAACTATAAATTGACGGTTTCATTTCTACTCCTTATTCTCTACTCACTTCTGACGAATGACAAAATGACGTTGCCCCTTGTCCTCTTTCTGAGAATGCTGGTCTTTCTGACGACGTCGATTTTTCTTATCTGCATTCGGTTTTCGTTTGGTTTGAACCGGTTTCTTTCCTTTTTTAGAAGGTGTTTCTTCTTCCTTCTTACGCATTTTCTTGTCAAATGATGCTCGCTTAGGAGCTTCATTTTCTAAGACAAAATAGGCACAACCATAACTACAATACTCTAAAAGGTAGTCTTGTAAACGACTGATTTTTTCAAGTTTTTCTTCTGTTCGGTCATCCTTATAAAAACCTCGTAGGCGAAGCTGTTCGTTGCTCCAGTCTCCCACGATATAATCAAACTTGGTTAAGACTTCTGAAAAACGCTGATTAAAAGCCGTCACATCAAAGGCATCCTTGATATTTTCCACCAAGGAAAAAGCGATCCCTTCCGTTTCGACCTTGTCCCCATGTAAATGGAACTCAGGACCAGGAAACTTGTTATAGTTGTATAATTCAGGTGCAATTTCTTTTCGCATAGATATCCTTTTTTCACGATTACTTAATACTTTATTCTACCATAATTTCTAGCAGTTAGCACGTTTCTCATAAAAATGAAAAAAGTCTGACGATTTTGTCAGACAAAAATAATATAACCTTAAAAAGAGAAGAACAATTCTTCCCTCCAACTATCATTATTTAGCAGCTGCGTACAATTCATC
Organism: Streptococcus bouchesdurhonensis; assembly: GCF_948472335.1. The sequence goes on from NZ_CAOKTW010000001.1 coordinate 466,723, forward strand.
TACTTTGTTCCAGTTAATCACTGAGAAGAAAGCTTTGATGTAGTCAGGACGCACGTTGCGGTATTTCACGTAGTAAGCATGTTCCCAAACGTCCAAGCCCAAGATTGGTTTTTTACCTTCTGAGATTGGTGTGTCTTGGTTTGCTGTTGAAGTCACTTCAAGTTTACCTTCTTTGTTGACAACCAACCATGCCCATCCTGAACCGAAACGAGTTGTTGCTGCTGCAGTGAAGGCTGCTTGGAATTCTTCAAATGAACCAAATGTTGCATCGATTGCTGCTGCAAGTTCTGCTGATGGAGCTGTTTTTTCAGGAGTCATCAATTCCCAGAAAAGAGCGTGGTTCAAGTGTCCGCCACCGTTGTTGATAAGTGCTTGACGGATATCAGCTGGAATAGATTCTACATTAGCAAGCAAGGCTTCAAGGTCTTCACCGATTTCAGGGTGTTTTTCAAGAGCTGCATTAGCATTGTTGACATAAGTTTGATGGTGTTTGTCATGGTGCAAGTGCATTGTTTCCGCATCGATGTATGGTTCCAAAGCGTCGTATGCATATGGAAGATCTGGTAAGATAATAGCCATCTGTAATACCTCTTTTTCTTTCTATATGAAAATGATAACGTAAACATTCACTTTTTTCAAGTTTTTTGCTTATAGATGAGGAAATCACTGACATACTTTCGAATAATACTCTTCGAAAATCTCTTCAAACCGCGTCAACGTCGCCTTGCCGTAGGTATAGTTACTGACTTCGTCAGTTTCATCCGCAACCTCAAAAACATGTTTTGAGCTGACTTCGTCAGTCTTATTTACAACCTCAAAGCAGTGCTTTGAGCAACCTGGGGCTAGTTTCCTAGTTTGCTCTTTGATTTTCCTTGAGTATAAAATAAGTAAATCACTAAGAAACCCACGACAAGATAATCTTGACGCGGGTTGTAGTTTCAAAAATAATTTCAATTTACCTGACTAGCAATCTGTAGGAGTGCCTTTTCAAAAAGGAAACCTTTTTCATAAAGACCTGTTTTAATCTGATAGTCTGTCTCAATCAAATAGGAAATAGCTTGCTTCAAAAAGCTCAAGGAAAGTCCTCGTGAATCTCTCAGCGCAAACTTAATCTGATAGGGATTGGGATTGCGTCCGAGAAAACTGCCTAAACTACTTGCAATCTGAGATTCTGCTTGTCCAGACTCCGACAAAATTTTCACCTGAGTAAAAGTCCGAAATTGTCTTAGCATGACTGCAATCAGTTTGATTTCATCTTCACCTTGCAAGGTCAAGTCTCTAACCAAATCGCGCGCCTGATCCATCTTTTTAGTCAGAATAAACTGAGTTAAATCAAAAATATTGTCCTGCAAGGTCTTGGGAATAGCGTTGACAATATCCTCTTCCTCGATAATAGAATCTTCCTTATAGGACTGTAAAAAGAGAAGATTTTTCTGAATTTCGCTAAATTGAAACCCCGACTTGATGAGGAGATTTTCAAAAGAATGATTGGCAAACTGCAGGCCTTCTTTCTGGCTCCACTTTTGGAAATACTGGCGCAATTCTTGTTCTTTGGCTTCTACTACATCAAAGACATGAGCATCACGCTTAAGTAATTTAACCAACCGTCTCTTGCTATCCAGTTTTCCTTCTGCAAAGATTAACAACTTGGTTGTTGGTGAAGGGTTATCAAGGTATTCTTCGAACGACTTGAGCTCATCATCTGTCAAAAAGCGCTTTTTAGCAGTCGTGATATCGACAAAATGATCCAATATCACGATTTTCTCATCCGCAAAGAAAGGAAGGCTGACCAACTCCAGTTCCACATCCTTGTAGACCACTTCTTTCATATCAAAGTAGGCAAAGTTGAGGTCAGCAGAATCATAACCAATCTGTTTCAACACTTGACTCTTCATCACTTCAAACTGACCCTGGTCTGTCCCTGTAAAAAGGCTCAGGCTCGGTAAATTTGATAAAGTCAATTTCTGACTTTCTTCAATGGCTAGCATCTTCTCTCCTTTCTTCTGATTTTTAATGAATTTAATCAATATAGCGTAATTTCCCACGGAAATCTTCTAGACTCTCGTACCCTTTTTCCGACATGATTTCTTTTAGTTCATTGGTAATGCGGTCAAAAGCACCAACTCCTTCTTTGTGAAGGGTGGTTCCCACCTGCACCATACTTGCTCCACAGAGGATATGTTCAAAGGCATCTCGACCAGTCAGAACGCCACCTGTTCCGATAATTTGGATTTGAGGATTTAAGCGTTGGTAGAAAGCATGAACATTAGCTAGAGCAGTTGGTTTAATATACTCACCACCAATGCCCCCAAAACCATTTTTAGGACGGATAACAACAGACTCATCTTCTATATAAAGGCCGTTTCCGATTGAGTTGACGCAGTTGACAAACTTAAGAGGATACTTATTGAAAATAGCTGCCGCTTGGTCAAAGTGAACAATGTCAAAATATGGTGGCAATTTAATTCCAAGAGGCTTTGTGAAGTAGGCAAATACCTCTGCCAAAATCCGGTCTGTTGTCTCAAAATCATAGGCAATCTGAGGTTTTCCTGGAACATTTGGACAGGAGAGGTTTAGCTCAGTCAGACCACGAAAATCACTCTCTTGGACTTTTTTCAAGATAGTATGGGTTTCCTCTGGAGACATGCCGACTAGAGATAGGAAGAAAGTTCTGTTTGGCTCTTTTTCTTGCAAATCCAAAAGATAATCCAAATAATAGTCTAAGCCATTATTTGGCAAGCCCATAGAGTTGATAGAACCAAGTGGAACATCTTGATAGCGTGGCTCAGGATTTCCCTGACGAAAGTCCAAGGTCGCTGTCTTCGTGACAAAGGTTCCTGCTGCTGAGTTTTTAACGCCTTCTAACTCTGCTATCGTCATACAAGCCACACCTGCCGCATTCATCAAACAATTTTCAAACTCAAAACCAGCAATTTGTGTTTTCGTTGATACCATGATTCTGATCCTCCAGATTCCTTTTATTGCTAATATTATACCATATTTTCAGATTTTCTCTTTGAGAAAGATATTTCAAAGAAAAAGGTTCGTTTTTTAGCATGTTCTAAATCAGTTGTTTCAAATTGAAAGAATTTTTAGAAAATTTTTGTTTTTCTCTTTACAGTTAAAAAAAATTCTGCTATAATGACACACATAATTAAATTAGAATTTAAGGAGAACGATATGACATCTGCTAAAGAATATATCCAAAGCGTGTTTGAAACTGTAAAAGCTCGTAACGGGCACGAGGCTGAATTCCTCCAAGCTGTTGAAGAATTTTTCAACACTTTGGAACCTGTATTTGAAAAACACCCTGAGTATATCGAAGAAAATATCTTGGCACGTATTACTGAGCCAGAGCGCGTGATTTCTTTCCGTGTTCCTTGGGTTGACCGTGATGGAAAAATTCAAGTAAACCGTGGTTACCGTGTTCAATTCAACTCAGCTGTTGGACCATACAAAGGCGGACTTCGTTTCCACCCAACTGTAAACCAAGGGATTTTGAAATTTCTCGGGTTTGAACAAATCTTTAAAAACGTCTTGACTGGACTTCCTATCGGTGGAGGTAAAGGTGGATCAGACTTCGATCCTAAAGGTAAAACAGATGCTGAAGTGATGCGCTTCTGCCAAAGCTTCATGACTGAATTGCAAAAATACATCGGCCCATCACTTGACGTACCTGCTGGTGATATCGGTGTTGGTGGACGTGAAATTGGTTACCTTTACGGTCAATACAAACGCCTTAACCAATTTGATGCTGGTGTCTTGACTGGTAAACCTCTTGGATTTGGTGGTAGTTTGATTCGTCCAGAAGCAACTGGTTACGGTTTGGTTTACTACACTGAAGAAATGCTTAAAGCTAACGGTAATAGTTTTGCTGGTAAGAAAGTTGTTATTTCAGGTTCTGGTAACGTTGCTCAATACGCTCTTCAAAAAGCGACTGAACTTGGTGCAACTGTTATCTCTGTATCTGATTCAAATGGTTATGTCATCGATGAAAATGGTATCGACTTCGATCTTTTGGTTGACGTTAAAGAAAAACGTCGCGCTCGTTTGACTGAGTATGCAGCTGAAAAAGCAACTGCTACTTATCATGAAGGTTCTGTATGGACTTACGCTGGAAACTATGACATCGCGCTTCCATGTGCGACTCAAAACGAAATCAACGGTGAAGCAGCTAAACGTTTGGTTGCTCAAGGCGTGATCTGTGTATCTGAAGGTGCCAACATGCCAAGCGACCTTGATGCCATCAAAGTCTACAAAGAAAATGGTATCTTCTACGGACCTGCCAAAGCTGCCAACGCTGGTGGTGTAGCCGTTTCAGCCCTTGAAATGAGCCAAAATAGCCTTCGCCTCTCATGGACTCGTGAAGAAGTTGATGGACGTCTCAAAGACATCATGACAAACATCTTCAACACAGCTAAAACAACTTCAGAAACATATGGTCTTGATAAAGACTACCTTGCAGGAGCTAACATTGCTGCCTTTGAAAATGTAGCAAATGCTATGATTGCACAAGGTATTGTTTAAGATTCATTTGCTTAATCCTCAATCGCTACGATTGGGGATTTTTATGTTGAATCCAAAAAACTCACCATTAACAGTGAGTTTTAACATCAGAATTTATTTTACTTTCATTAGGGCAGATGACAAACATTCAACAATCTCATCAACTGCTTCATCTATGTTTATAGTTCCTTCATCATTCAACATCATGGGAATAAGATAAGAAAAACTCAATGCTAAGATGTAACGAACAATTCTTTCATTTGACCAATTTAGAATAAGTCCCTTTTCTTTAAATTGATTTAAAACAGGGCTAATTGGTTCTATTATAGATTGAACAATAATATTTCCTAACTGGATAGAAAGATTTTTATCAATAAAAGAACGCCCCAAGAGAATTTTAACATGCATTTGGTTCTCCTGAATGAAAAAGAGCCTATCTCGAACAATACTTTTTAAAAAGAAGGGAAAAGTTTCCTGATCTACTGTGAATTTCTTTTCTGAGAAATCCGCAATCACTTCTGGAATAACCTGTTCTAGAAAAGTAGATAAAATGGCTTCTAAAATACCTTCCTTCGTTTTAAAGTAACTAAAAACAGTTCCTTCTGACACTCCAGCTCGTTCGGCAATAAGGCTGGATGTTGTATTCTCAAATCCAATTTCTGAGAATAATTTTAAGCTTGATAATAATACTCGACGTTGTTTCAAGCTCAAGTTGCTAACTTCTAACGTCTGAGCATACTTTTGTTCTAAACTTTCCATCGCTAGCACCTCTCTCCTACTCTCTTACTTTTACGACTTTTTTGCCTCGACTGTGTCCCATTTTCAGACTACGATAGGCTTCTCTAACTGACTTTAGAGAAAAGTCATACACTTGATCAATTTTCAGCTGAACCTTCCCGTCTGAGACCATTTCAGCTAAAGTGCTAAAATCATCGTATGTAGAATGTCTCGGACCAGTAAACTGAGCACCTTTTATCATAACATAGGGTGAAGGTACTAATGTCCCAATAGCTGTTCCCTTCAAACCTAAACTAAAAGCCAATCTAACATAATCAGATCCATAACAATCCAAAAACTTTGTAATAGGCGTTGGACTAGCTGATAGAAGAGCCTTCTTGATGTTCTCTTCGTAACTTACTGGTATGGCACCTAAAGACTTCAGATACTCTGCATTTTTCTTACTTGCTATTCCAATCACTGTCGACCCCTTAGCAACTGCATACTGTACTGCAATACTTCCAATACCTCCTGCTGCAGCTGAAATAACAACAGTATCTCTTGAATTTAAACCGATTCTTCTAAAAGCCCCACCCACAGTTAGAGAAGCTACTCCCATAGTAGCTGCGTGAGTCATGTCGATCATCTCTGGTTTCAATACAATTTCCGATTCATTGACACAAATTTCTGTTGCTAAAGCTCCCCTCTTAGTTCCCAAACCAGGATCACTAATCATTGTTCCAAACACCTTATCTCCTACTGAAAACCTAGTTACTTCATTTCCAACTTCTGTAATAACTCCAGAAAAATCTCTCCCCACACCTCTTGGAAATAAAGATGATTTAGATTCAAACCAACGACTTGGTTTCCTTAATTTCGTTATAAAAGATAGAAATCGAAGGGGTTTCGCTCCCTCATAAGTTTTATAATCAATAGGATTTAAACCAACAGCATGAACTTCTACTCTCACCTGATTTACATCCAAGGCTGTAGAGTCGATCTTCAGCAAATCCAAGACCTCTTCGTTACCGAAACGACTATACTCTATTGCTTCAACAACCATTTTCTTTACTCCTTAATTTCACAAAAATTGAGTGAACACTCATTTTTATAAATTATACTCTTAATTTGTAAGAAAATCAATATTATCGTTTGATAACGATTTATAACATGATACAAATATCCATCATTTCGATTTACAAATATGATTCTTTCAATCTAACTCTCCTCACTTTTAAAGATTCCTTTCCATTTTTGCCCCATGGAATAAAAAAATAAAAACCGCTAGTCCTAAGAATAGCGGTTTAATTATGTTTTTAAGCTACTAATGTAGTCGCTCTATTATTTAAGAGTAACTGAAGCTCCAGCTTCTTCCAATTTAGCTTTAAGTTCTTCAGCTTCTGCAGCTGCAACACCTTCTTTGATGACACCTGGTGCACCATCAACAAGTTCTTTAGCTTCTTTAAGACCAAGACCTGTGATTTCACGTACAACTTTGATAACGCCAACTTTTTTGTCGCCTGCAGATGTCAATTCAACGTCGAATGAATCTTTAGCAGCACCAGCGTCAGCAGCACCAGCTGCAGCAACAGCTACAGGAGCAGCTGCAGTTACACCAAATTCTTCTTCGATAGCTTTTACAAGGTCGTTCAATTCAAGGATTGAAGCTTCTTTAATTTCAGCAATAATGTTTTCAATGTTCAATGCCATTGTTATTTCCTCCAAATAAGTTTTTAAATTTATAATATTTTTTTGTAGCTAGGCTACGCTGCGTAGCTTAAGATTAAGCTGCGTCTTCTTTGTTGTCTGCAACCGCTTTGACTGCAAGAGCAACGTTGCGCACTGGCGCTTGAAGTACAGAAAGGAGCATAGAAAGAAGTCCTTCGCGGTTTGGAAGAGTTGCAAGTGCAAGAATCTCTTCTTTAGATGCGACAGCGCCTTCGATTGCACCACCTTTGATTTCAAGTGCTTCAGCGTTTTTAGAAAAGTCGTTCAAGATTTTCGCTGGTGCGATAACATCTTCGTTAGAAAATGCTACTGCAGATGGTCCAACAAATACAGATGCAAGATCTTCAAGACCAGCTTTTTCAGCTGCACGACGCAAGATTGAGTTTTTAATCACTTTATACTCAACTTCGCTTCCACGAAGCTCACGACGAAGAACTGTATCTTGCTCAACTGTCAAACCACGAGCGTCTACAACGACGATAGATGCAGCAGCTTTCATTTTTTCAGCTACTACGTCAACTAGTTCCGCTTTTTTAGCAATAATTGCTTCACTCATTAGTGTGTTCACCTCCGTTATTATTTTGCTTGGGGAAATTTTTCAAAAGAAAAACGCGCCCAAACCTAGACACGAAAGTACAATACGCTTCTTTTTACATGATACGTTTTGTCCTCGGTAGGAAATTTATGAGTCGAGCTCCCCTACTGTCTTAGGCAGTTTTTTCAAACCGTATATAAGTATAGCATAGTCAAAAAAAGAATGCAAGATTTTTGCAAACTTTTTTTAAACTTTTTTCGTGATTTTTCTTTTAAAGTTCTACTGTTAGGACTTGGCCTTGCTTAACAACCTGTTCTCCGCCGATATAGACATCATCAACATCACTGGATTTAACAGCATAAACCAGGTGAGAGAGCATATTTGCCTGAGGTTGAAGATGGATTTTCCCTTGTGGTTGGATGACCAGAAAATCTGCTTGCTTGCCGACTTCTAGACTTCCTATCTGATTTTCCATTCCTAGGACCTTAGCCCCTTCGATTGTCAGAGCCTTGAGGGCTGTTTCGATTGGGAATTGGCTGGCATCCCCACTTTTCATCTTCTGAAGAAGGGCTGCAGTCCGTCCTTCCTCAAACATATCTAGATTGTTATTGGAGGCAACCGAATCCGTCGCAATTCCGACTGCTACTCCTGCTTTTTGCAGTTGAATGATAGGAGCAATCCCTGATGCCAGTTTGAGGTTACTAATAGGATTGTGGGCAATAGACACTTGAGAAGTTGCCAAGCGTTCAATTTCTCTCTCGTTTAATTCGACCCCGTGAGCAAAGACAGATGGATGATCTAAGTAACCCAGTTCTTCTAGAAAGGCGAGGGGGCGTTTGCCGTATCGTTTTAGAATAATTCCTGACTCCTCCTTGGTCTCCGCAACATGAATATGGATAGGAATATCCAGCTCTTTTGCCATTTCCAAGCTCTCTTCCAGCAAATCTTTACTACAGCTGTAAGGAGAATGTGGGGCTACCATCACCTTGAAATTTGGATTTTTATATTCTAAGATTTTCTCTATGATGAATCGAGTTCTGCTTATAGTTTCATCAGTTGTCTCTGTCTCCGAAGAAAAGAGGGTAGGTGAGAAATAACAACGCATCTTGGAAGTTTTCACTGCCTGATAAATCCGTTCAATATCCACACCATTGGGATTATACATATCGTTAAAGGTTGTTGTTCCCGACTGGAGCATCTCTATCATAGCTTCTTTAACCGCTCTTGTAGTCATGTCGGGAGTAAATCCTGCTTCTGCTGGCCAGATATAGTCATTAAGCCATTCATGGAGATTGCTATCATCTCGAATTCCTCTCAATCCTGTCATAGCAGAATGGGTGTGACAATTGACCAAACCAGGCATAATCCAGGCCCCCTGATAGTCTATAATCTGCTCAGCTTGCTCTAAAATCTCTGAATTCTCTTGACCGACATAGACGATTTGAGAATCCTTAACTGCTAAGATTCCATTCAGATAAACATGGAAATCTTGATCACAAGTCACGATATTTACATGCTGATAGACTTTCATTGTTTTTCTCCTTCTAAGGCCTTGATTTTTTCTAGCTATTGTAACAAAAAAGTCACCCAAAGGCAACTTTTTTTGTCCATAAGATTTAAAAGTAGAAAGGATTATTCAGAGCTAAAAGCGGCAGCTTGCTGCATTTGGTAATACTTGCCCTTTCTAGCCATGAGGTCCTGATGATTGCCATGCTCCACAATATCGCCATCCACCAAGACAAGAATCAAATCTGCATCCTGAATAGTTGACAAACGGTGAGCAATGATAAAGCTTGTACGCCCCTTCATGAGTTTAGCAAATGCATCCTGAACTAGCACTTCTGTCCGTGTATCGATGGAGGAAGTTGCCTCGTCTAAGATAAGAATCTTAGGGATAGCTAGAAAGACTCGGGCGATGGTCAAGAGCTGAGCTTGACCAACAGAGAGAGATTCTCCCGCATTTTCCAACTTGGTATCGTATCCCTGTGGCAACTGTTGGATGAAAAAGTCTGCATTAGCTGCTTTTGCAGCAGCAATCACTTGTTCCCGACTGGCTTCAGGATTTCCAAAGGCAATATTATCATGAATAGTTCCTTGCTTGAGCCAGGTTTCTTGGAGCACCATGCCAAACTGCTGTCTCAATGACGCTCGGGTATAGTTGTAAATGGATTTCCCATCCAGCAAGATATCTCCCGAGTTAATGGGATAAAAACGCATGAGGAGATTGATAAGGGTTGATTTTCCAGCACCTGTCGGACCAACAATAGCCACCTTGCTACCAGCTGGAATATCAATAGATAAATCCTTAATCAAAATCTTTTCAGGATGGTAACCAAAAGAGACATGTTTAAAGGAAATAGCTCCTTTAACTTGGTCACTGGTCAAGACTTCCTTACCAGTTTCAGCCAGCTCAGTGCTATCTAAGACAGCATAGACACGCTCTGCGCAAGCAAGAGCACTTTGCAATTCGGCTAGAACTGAGGAAATATCGTTAAAGGGCTTAGTGTACTGTTGGACATAATTCAAAAAAGTCACTAAACGCCCGATAGTCAAGGTAGAGCCTATCATTATACGATAAGCTCCCACTCCAGCTAGAAGCGCATAAATGAGCGCATTTACAAAGCGAGTCGAAGGATTAACTGTTGAAGAATAAAAGATAGCTGACTGAGAATAACCTGCATAATTGGCATTAGCCTCGTGCAGCCTTTGGATAAACTCTTCCTGAGCATTAAAGGACTGGATAATGGTCTGCTGGCTCAACGATTCTTCAATTAATTGTGTCTGAATCCCCCTCGTCTCTGTTTGCTTCTGGAAGAGATGATAGGATCTCTTGGCAATAAAGCGTGAAATTACCATAGACAGTGGCGTCAACAGCAAGACCAAAAGAGTCATGAGGAGATGAATTTGAATCATGGCTAGAATGCTGACTAAAATCATCAAGACACCAATAAAAAATTGGTTAAATATCATGGTCAAACCAGCTGCTAACTGCTCGATGTCTGTGGTCACACGACTGACCATCTCTCCACTTCCTTGACGATCCACAAAAGCAATCGGTAACCGATGAAGCTTATGTATGATTCGCTCTCGCAAGTCTCTGGTATAAGAGAAGATTAGGCGATTATAGAGAAGAGGATTGACCCACTGTACAAGGGTATTTCCTATGACCACCAAGATCATTTGGAGAAAAATCTGCCAAAAAACTGGTGAAGAGCCCGTCACTAGGACTTGGTCGATGACCTGTCCGATTAAGATTGGTAGGTAAATCGATAAACCAACCTGGGCAATAGTTCCTAGAAAGGCTAGAAAAAGAAGGAAGGGATGACTTGCTAAATCTTTGGCCAAACGTGTGAATGTTTGATTTGCAGTTTGTCGTCTCATGCTAGTCCTCCTTTCCATGTTGGGATGCATTGATTTCTCGATAGACTTGACTGGATTTCATCAAGTCCTCGTGCTTGCCGATAGCTAGGAGCTCCCCTTTTTCCAAGAGGAGAATCTTGTCTGCCATCTGAAGCGTCGAAGTCCGTTGAGAAATCAAGATTAAACTTGTATTTGGCAGGTTTTCTCGGATAGCTTTCAAGAGCTTAGACTCAGTAATAGTGTCCAGTGCTGAGGTCGCATCATCTAGGATGAGAAACGGAGTCTGGCGCAAAACTGCTCGTGCGATGGACAGCCTTTGTTTTTGACCGCCCGAGAAATTTCGCCCTCCTGCCTCAACTATGGCATCCAAGAGTCCTTCCTTTTCACTGACAAAATCCTTTGCTTGCGCAATTTCCAAGGCCTGCCAGAGTTCTTGGTCTCTTACTTCTTGATGTAAACCTAGAGTCAAGTTGGAACGAATGGTTCCTTTAAAGAGTTCGACTTTTTGGGGCACATAGGCAATCCAAGACCGCCACTCCTCTAAATTACTAGGACTAGATCCATCTCGATAAAGGTCAATGCTCCCCTTGTCTGCTGGATAAAGTCCAAGTAAGACTTGCACCAAGCTTGATTTACCAGAACCCGTCCCTCCGATGATACCAAGGATTTGCCCTTGCTGCATATCAAAGGAAATGTCTCTCAGAGAAGGCTGGGCCGCATCAGGATAGGTAAAGGTCAATTCTTGGACTTGTAAAATCTGATTGCTGGTAACTTGCTTTTTCTCTAATTCTAAATAAATATCTTCTGGAGCCTCAGCAAAAACTTCCTCGATTCGCTTGGCAGAGATATAGGACTGATTGAGAGAATTTATCAGCATAGCTAGCTTAACCAATTCCACCAAAATCTGTAAGAGATAGTTGATAAGGGCAATGAGAGCACCTTGACTGAGCAATCCTCCTTGAATAGAAATATAGCCTTGCCATATAATAACGAGGAGGGTTCCATTTACAATCAGATAGGTCAGGGGTGTTAATAAACTGGACCAGAAACCTGTCTTTTCTTGTAATCTAGCATAGACTTGGTTAAGAGTTTGAAAAATCTGTAACTCTCGTTTTTCTTGTCCAAAAGCACGAATAACCCGCATTCCTTGTAATTGCTGACGTGTTTCCTGAACCAGTTGATCCGTTTTCTTTCTCAGACTGCTGTAGAGAGGATTAACCAGTCTAGAGAGCCCTACAATAACAATGGTCAAAATGACAACCATGACCAAGAACCAAAGAGTCAGCTCAGCTGAGATTCGATAGGCCATAAAAATGGCTCCAAAAACGATAATAGGCGCTCGTAAAAAGAGACGCAGGAATTGATTGATACCAGTCTGAATCTGGTAGGTATCCGAAATCAAGCGAGTGACCAAGCTAGAAGTGGTCAAACGATCTCTGCTGTCCTTGGGCAAGGAAAGAATATGGCGATAGAGGTCACCTGTCAATTCTTTGGCAAATCCAACCGCAGCCTTAGCTGAGTAGAACTGGGCTATTAAGGCCACTAAAACGCCAATCACTGCAAAGATAAGGAGCAGGCCAATCTGCATCCAGAGATGACCTTGATCCCTCTGGGGCAATGATTGGTCAACAATCCCAGCAATCACCATAGGAACTAAGAGCTCAAACACAGCTTCAAGTAGCTTGAACAAGGGTGCTAAAATTGATTCCTTGATGTAAGGTTTGAAGTAAGATAATAGGTGTTTCATAAATCCCTTCTATTCGTATTCTAGAAATGAAGAAAGTGGGAAGTACCCACCCTCTCTGATTTATTTGTTTAAGTAAGGTAGTAGATAGCCATATCCTTCCTCTTCCATCTCATCCTTGGCCACAAAGCGCAAGGAAGCAGAATTGATACAGTAACGGAGGCCACCTAACTCCCGAGGCCCATCTGTGAAAACATGACCCAAGTGAGCATTTCCCGACCGAGAACGAACCTCAATTCTCTCCATTCCATGGCTGAGATCCTTGTAATAATGAATCAATTCCTTGGAAATCGGACGGCTAAAACTTGGCCAACCACATCCTGAGGCAAACTTATCCTTGGCAAAAAAGAGGGGCTCACCTGTCGTAATATCTACATAAATCCCTTCTTCAAAGGTTTGGTCATAGGCATTGGTAAATGGAGCCTCTGTAGCAGCTTCTTGGGTAACACGATAGGATTCTTCAGATAAACTGCCCTTTAATACCTCTTGACTAGGCTTTTCATAATTTGCTGCGTCAATCAATGGCTTATCAGCATCGGTCACATCGATATGACAGTAACCTGAAGGATTCTTCTTAAGATAGTCTTGGTGGTAATCTTCAGCCAGAATGTAGTGGCGAAGTTTCTCCACCTCTACTGCAATCTTTCGACCCAGCATGCGCTCCTGCTCCTGCACCACTGTGTAGATAGCAGGTAGGTCTGATTCATCCTGATAATAGATCCCAGTTCGATATTGGCGACCACGGTCATTCCCTTGTTGATTGATAGATAAAGGGTCGATGACACGGAAATAATAAAGCAAAATCTCTCTGAGTGACACTGCCTTCTCATCATAAATCACTTGAACCGTTTCTGCATGGTCTGTTTCCTTGAGCAACTGGTAATTGGTCGTTTCGACTTGACCATTAGCGTAGCCAACACTGGTTGCTAGTACTCCAGAAATGCGTGAAAAATATTCCTCTAGGCCCCAAAAACAACCACCTGCTAGATAAATTTCTGCCATCTTTATTTCTCCTTTATCAAGTTTTTAACTCGAATTCTTTTCAAAAAAAGGATAGGAAGCCCTCTGGTCAAGAGTTTCCCCATCCTATCTTCTATTCTTTATTTTGCTTCGACACGGACACCTTGGGTATCAACTTTCAAGTCATGAAGTTTTCCTTTGAAGGGTTGCTTTTCCAATTCTGCCTTAATCGCTGGCATCTTGTCGTGAGAAGCCAAAACCATAACTGTCGGCCCAGCACCAGAAAGGTAGGTTGCATAGGCACCATTTTCTTTGGCTACTTGCTTAATCGTCGCAAATTCTCTCACCAAGTCCTGACGATAGCGCTCGTGGAAGAGGTCGCCCTCGATTGCTTGCCCAGCGGTCACCATGTCTCCTGCCAACAAGGCTGCAACCGCCACATTGGCGATAGAACTAGCCGCAACAGCTTCCTTGTAAGACAATTTCTTAGGCAAGACACCACGGCTGTCTCTAGTACGCAATTCATAGTTTGGAATGTAGGCTAGGAAATCACACTCTGGGAAGTCTGCTACAATAGCTGAAACTTGTCCATCAACAGAGCTTGCAATAACGAGATTACCATAAATGGCTGGAGCCACATTGTCAGGATGGCCTTCAATCTTAGTCGCTAACTGCAATTTTTCATGGTCTGACAAGTTGAGTTGCCCCAATTGATTGGCTAGTTCAATCCCAGCAACGATAACCGAGCTAGAAGAACCCAAACCACGCGCCAAGGGAACATCACTGGTCATTTTCAAACGTTTTGGTTGCAGGTCTGGTACAATTTGCAAAGCGATTTTGAGCAAGAGATTGCGCTCGTCATGTGGAATCCATTTGCCAATCTGGTGTTCAATCAGCCACTCATCTCGTTCTTCACAGACCTCTATTTGAAGATACTTGGTTACAGCTACACCGACCGAGTCAAAACCTGGCCCGATATTGGCACTGGTTGCAGGTACAATAATCTTCATCTTATTCTCCTAGCACCTTGAAGGTATTCAAGAGGTCAAATTCTGAAACCTTCTTCAATTCAGCTGAAACATTTTCAAGCTGGGCTTTATTAATCTTGTGTGTGATGATAACGACACGCGCCTTGTCACCATCTTTTCCATCTTGGAGAATTTGCTTAAAGGAAATTTCTTGGGCATTGAAGATTTCAGCCAACTTCAAGACCTGACCTTTTGAGTCTGGTGCCAAGATTGAGAAGTAGTAATTTGCTTTGACATCCTCTGGATTTGCCAAGACCAAGTCACGGCTATATTCGTTGAAGTCTTTGCCAATGGTACCATCATTCAAGCGACGAACGATACGGACAATGTCTGCCACAACACTTGTTGCAGTTGGTTTTTGGCCTGCACCTGGTCCGTAGTACATAGACTCACCAATACCGATAGATTCTACAAAAACAGCGTTCATTACCCCATTCACACTGGCAAGTGGATGCGCTTTAGGAAGGAAGGTTGGAGTTACTTCTGCAGCAATACCTGAAGGAGTTTCCTCGATTGAACCAACCAATTTCACTACATAACCAAGCTCTTGAGCTACAGCTACATCTTCAGGTGTGATGTTACGAATTCCCTTGTGGGCCACATCGTCAAAGGCAACCTTCATGCCAAAAGCAAATTGGCTCAAAATCACCATCTTGTAGGCTGCATCAATCCCATCTACGTCATTTGTCGGGTCACTTTCTGCAAATCCTAGTCTTTGTGCTTCCGCAAGAGCATCATCGTAAGACCAGCCTTCTTCCACCATCTTGGTCATCATGAAGTTGGACGTTCCGTTGACTACTCCAAGCACACGCGTAATTTTATCAGAAGCCAAGGAATTTGCCAAAGTACGAAGAATTGGAATCCCACCAGCTACTGCTGCTTCATAGTAAAGTGCTACCTTGTTAGCTTTAGCGATTTCTAACAATTCTGCACCATGGACAGCCAAAAGGTCCTTGTTAGCAGTAACAACGTGTTTTCCAGCTTCCAAGGCACGAGTGATAAAGGTCTTAGCAGGTTCGATACGCCCCATCAATTCCACTACAATCGTAATGTCTTGATCTGACAAAATGTCATCCACATTGGTTACAAAGTTAAAGTCATTCCCTGCTGTAAGCAAGCGATTTTTCTCATCTTCATCCTTGACCAACACCTTAGCAACTTCAATCTCTGAATGTGCTGATTGATTGATTTTTTCTCCATTTTCCTTTAGGAGGAAAGGCACACCACTTGCAACGGTACCAAATCCTAGTAAAGCAATTTTAACTGTCATGTTTGTCTCCTCGAAATTTTCTAATATAGCCATTATAACAGAATTTTGTGAAAATTCCTATTATAGTAAATCACTATTTCAATCTAGAAAAGAAAAAACGAATCAGACGATTCGCTCTTCTCAAAATCTAGAAATAGCTTTCCAGAAAGGATTATCCAATCTTTTGCAGATTAAGTACTGCATCGTGATTCATCAAGACTTGACCATACTCTTGCAAGACTGAACGACTGATGTCACTATCATCCGCAAACTCGCGCATACGGGCCAAAAGCCAAGCTGGATATGGACTTGGATGATTTTCAATATCCACTAAAATGGTCAAATAATAGCGCTCATTCATCTTGTAAAGTTCAGAAGTTTCCATCTCAAAAGTCACTGTCTTGGCAAAAGCCACCAAATCAGCCAACTTAGCAAAAGAAAGGATGTAGTAGATGTAAGGCTCTTTCTTGCTTTCAGCTTCTTGTTCAGCCTGCTCTTCCTCTTCTTCCTTGGCTTCAACTTGCTCTAGAGATTGAATGGCTTCGATATCATCTTTGGTTTTGTCCGCGATGCTTTTTTCTAAAGTTTTAATAAACTCATCTGGCGACATTTGAGCCAATTCTTCCATGTCTGGTAAATCTGATAAATCTTCAAAATCTAGATTTTGGTCAATCTTTGACTTGGTCACAAAGACATCTACCTTATCAGGTTTTGGAGTTACACGGAAGCTCAACATGCCTGTATCTAGAAAGCTATCAGGCATCTCTAACTCATCCAAGATAGCATAAAAGAACTCTTCTGTTTTTTCTTGAGGAACAAGAAAGTCAGCAATCTCCATTCCTCGATCCATCAAATCTTCTAAAGACATCGTGATTTTTAAAGTAGTATCACTAATTTGTTTCATTTTCATTGCTAGTAACCTCATACTTTCAGTTCTATCTATTATACTAGATTTTTACGATTTTATCAAAAGAAGGCTCCTCTATCAAGCTAGATTTTCCCCAGGGTCTTTCTGTAGCAGACTCTAAAAGAAAATTTCTGATGACAAATAGAAAAAGCCTTCAAAATCGACTCTTAGCCAACTTTGAAGACCTGATACATCAGAATGCTTATAATTTAAAGGTTGCTACACCGAGGATAGAACGATTTAAGTTTCTAAGAATTTGAAGACTTTGTTCAAATTTCTTATAACGAGTCACTCCATACTCTTCAACAAGAAGGACTGTATCTCTTTCCAAAAGAGATGGTACATCTTGTAAATCCACAAAATGCATTCCTTTTAAGGCCTCTTGATTTTGTTTCAATTTATCTAGGATAGCTTTGTTTGAGCTAACGATTGTTAATTCTTGTCCAGCATTTTTGTATGATAGGATATCTGCTAGGTTGGCAATTGTTGTAATCTCTGTTACAAAATCAATTTGATACTGAGAAAAATCACCTGCTCTATTGATGGTTGGATTAAAGAGATAAACCAATACATTTCCCATCACAACCAAAATCACACAAACTACTCCAATAACAGCTAAACGGAGAATCAAGTTCTTCACATTCAATCCAAGCGCTGTCTCACCGTTTGCATTCAATTCTTTAGAGTTGATGGTTTCCAATTTTTCAATTTTTACATTTGCATAAGTGTGTTTAAATTTCTCAATCAATCCATCAATTTTTCGCTCCAACAAGTCATTAGCATCTTTACTTGGTGTCAAAATTTTCACACCAACCCCTGCATCGTCAATCATATAGTAGACAGTTAATTTTTTCCACCAATAATCATTCGTAGAATTTTTCAAGGTTGTTTCTGTCGTATCTAATTCACTAGCAATTTTTTTCAACTCACTAGACTCTACATCATTGAAAAGATAAGCTCCATTCAAATTCCCATCAATCAATTTCCCGTAGAAATCACTATAGCCACCAATTTGATGATTCAAAATCGTTTTGGCTGAATCTTCTGGAGGAGTGATTTTATAGCTGATATAAGTTGAATAACTTGTTGTGTCTTTGACAGTATTTTTATTCTTAACTGCTTTAATTGTAAATGGTACAGCAATGAGAGCAAATAAAGCGATGAGAGCTAGAATATTTGCTTTTCGTTTTTTGTAAAGATTTGCAAACAAATCAGCTACTGAATAATGTTCAAACATGATTTTTTTCTCCTTTGTTTAGTAGATACTGGTTCTCTTTTGTAAGCATTTTTGCTACAAATATAATCACAAGAACAATTCCCCAGAATTGCATTGTAAATAGATTGAAGAAACTTTCTGAAAAGCTACTTCTTGGCATAAAGAATAGATTATTCAAGATGAGTAGGGACAAGGCAAATAGGATTGTTCTAGAGCGATAGGCTACTTGCAACATGGCTATAAATAGCATACCGAGTAAGAGACTAAGTAGAAAGACTCCTATCATACCATAGTCTGTATACAACTCCATGATATAACTACTTCCGATACCATGTCCTTTCAAGTATTCCTTGTTCAAAACAAGATAGGATAGATTGTGGGCATAACTATTACTATCAATAGCTAGCTCCACACTATTGGTTGTATGTTCAAAGGCTTTTCCTCCGAAAATAGCCCCCAAACTTCCTCTTGCAAAATAATCAATGACAGGACCAAAAGTAAAATTGCGTAAATCTCGGTAAGGAAGGCTACTGTTAAATAGAAAACCTCGAGCCAGAACACCAAAACTAGTCCCTTGTTTATAGATAAAGTCAAGTAAGATATCCCAGAAACCTGTATGGGAAACCTGGACATTATCCCGTACATAATTGAGCACTCCCATCGCTAACATAAGAATAGGAGAACCGACAAAAATCGCTAACTTTTCTTTAAACCCAATCCATTTTCCCTTTTCAGTTTGCTCCCGCATAAAGTAATAAACAAAAGCAAATAAAATACTTAAAATAAAGGGATTTCGTGTCCCGATTGCCAAATGAATGGTATTGGCTACAATGAAGGATACCAACACTGCTGTCGCCTGCAATTTCTTTGGCTTGGTTGCCAGATACATACACATTGCATAGACCGTAAAGGTAGACAAAATGTAGGTAAAATAAGGAAGTTTACTTTCAAAATTTGCATAGTAGGCATAGTAGGAAGTCTGCAGACGATACAGGAGCCGTTCAAATAAGCGAATAAAATAGAAAGGATAGGTTAGAAGAAAAACTCCTAGTGATACAAAGCGTAACCGCTTGATATAAATCTCTTTTATAGAATTTCCTATCTTTGGTACTTTTATGTTCTTCCTAGCTATGAAGTAACGAGCCAGTACGCCTCCTGTGGTCAAGCCCAGAATCGAAACCATGACGACTATAAAGGCAAAGCGATAGGCTATCGGATGATAGGTATCCAGAGCGCCATCCCTAAAATAATCAATGGTCGGTCTTGATACCAGAAATACAAAAATAGTTAAATAGAAAATAAAATGGATTAAGTAATACTTGATATCATTCCAGCAGGCAATTAAGCTACTAACCAGTAAGAACAATAAAGTAGAAAGCAAGCTAACATTATTATTATTAAACAGATACACAATTCCACTTACTAGCGTCAAGGCATAGCTGACTATGGTCAAACTAAATAATAATCGTTTTCCATCAATCACTTGCTCACCCCCGTTCTAATGTAATTTTTTAGATTTTTCAATATTTTTTAGTAATAAGAATCGGTATAAGGAAATATTTATGAATAGAGCCAAAGCACTAATTCTTCTCCCCTTACGGAAAATTGGATTCCTAGCAATAGCAAAGGCATGGCCTTTTAAAAATCGATGAATCTGAGAATAGGCTTCAAATTTTTTATACTGATCATCTAGTAACATCTTATCCATAATGAAGAAGTGAGCATAGGCCAATCTGAAAAAAGCAACCTCTTTCAAGTCAGAATAGTTTTTCACAACTTCATTGTAAAACTTTTGGTAGATATCAATATAGGCTAAATCCTTCTCTGCATACGGTTTGGTCGTAATGCTATCCCCTCTATGGAAATAGTAATAATAGGGTTTGGTATTAACCACGTACTGCTTAGCCAACTTGATTAAATCAAAATGATAATAGGCATCTTCGTAAATCAATCCTTTAGGAAAGGATAGGGCAATTGCAATTTCTTTCTTAATTAGCTTATTGCAGATCGTTCCAGGTATTTTTTCACCTATGAGGTATTCCTTTAGAAATGTTTGAGAATCACAGACAAAATAGTCATCCTGATTGGCTGACTGTGGACTTTCATCATTTGCATAGACATTCATGACACCACAGCTCGAAACATCCGCATCTTCTTGAATTAATTGCTCATATAAACTCTGAATCATTTCTGGATGGATATAATCATCTGAGTCAATAAAAATCAGATAATCCCCATGAGCCTGCTTCATTCCATCGTTTCGCGCTTGTGACAAGCCTTCATTCTTTTTATGAAGCACTGACACCCTATCATCTTGTTCAGCGATTGAATCACACAAGCGACCACTTTCATCTGTTGCTCCATCATCAACAAGAATGATTTCCAGATTTTGATAGGTCTGCTCCTGAATGGAAGCTATCGATTTTTCTAGGTATTGTGCCACATTATATACTGGCACAATCACACTAATTAATGCAGTTTCCATGCTACTCCTCTAATAGTTTTTCTACTTGTTCGATTTGTTTGACAATTGTAAATTGTTGAATGAATTGACTAGCCTCATTGACATCGAAGTTTGAGGCAGAAGTCATATAGTTCGTAATTGCCTGAGCCGCCTCTTGATTGCTCTCAATGATTTGTCCAAATCGTCCTTCTTGGGATAATTCCTCAGCCCCTCCGACGTCAGTTGAGACAAAAGGAAGTCCCAGACTCAAGGCTTCCACATACACTCCAGGAAACCCTTCTTGTTTAGACATAGACAAGAGAACTTTCGTCTGAGATAAATACTGATAAGGATTTTTTTGATAACCAAGGAAATGTACATAGTCTTCAAGCTCATATTCTTTAACTCGTTTTTTCAGTTCCTCTTCCATATCCCCAGCCCCTATGAAGTAGAGATGATAGTTTTTTCCCTCTTGGTGTAATAATCGTATCACTTCTACCACACGGTCAGAACCCTTATTTTCCTCAATCCGTCCGATAGTACAGATACTTTGAGGCGCAATCTCGATATCGATCTTCTCTTGAGATTTTTCTAGAATGCTCTGAAAATCATATCCATTGTAAACTGTCCGTAATTTCGAAGCATAGTCTGGATAGACTTCCTTGATAGAATTGCTGGTTTTATTCGAAATTCCTACAATGGTATTCGCAGCATCCAACTGGCGTCTATGTGATTCTCTTTTGGAGCTATCCTTAATAAATTCTTCGATACTTCCATGAATCCAGGAGATTTTCTTGACTTCTTTTCTTTTAGAGAACAAAAGTGGAGGATTCATAATAGTAAAAGAAACTTCAACATCATAGTCATCTCTTACAAGCAAGCGACGAGTCAATCTTGGAAAATAAATTCTCATTCTCCACAAAAGAGCTCGAATCCATCTGGCTTGGCGATAATCCTGAAGGGATTTTAAAATGCATACATGCTTGGGAACAGATTCGTATCCCTTATCAAAATGTTCCATTTCAAGAATATCAATATCATACTTTTCTGGATCTAGATTTGAAACAATGGTAGATAGAATCTTCTCTGCTCCACCCCCGAGAGAAAAAGACCACATAAAAAATAATATTTTTTTCTTAGCCACCATATTCTCCCTTGTATTCTGTATAAGACTTATCCATATCAGCGATGACAGCATCATGATGTGGTACTTGCTTGTCTGCTGGTGGAGGTGTCATATAATCCCCAAAAGCAGTGCTGAGATAAGCATCATAGCCGACTGGAATAGGCATCTCTGTCTCTTCAAATGGCAAGAAGAGATTATCTTCAAAAGATTCGATTAGGTACTTATTTCTCATGTAACCAGGACCCGAGCATAATTCCGTGATTCCATCGCTCTCAGCTAGACTGTACTTGGTCATTTCTTTTTCAGCTTTTTTCCAAATGCGATAACGAAGAGATTTCGGCGTCAAACCGAGTAAAATGCGACTTCCCCACTTCATAAGTGCGCCATGTTTTTCTGGAATAGTTTGCGCACAAAAAAGAGAATAAATCAAGGCCCAGTGAACCTGCTTTTTCCGCTCAGCTGGATTTTTAGGATAATAATCCAAAGGTAAAACATCCAAGGCCAGACCATGTGGCAAATCCAAATCCTGCTGATAAGGTTTGATACAGGTAGTTTCCTTGTCACGAATGGTAATAAAAAGATTGCGGTCGACAAAATCCTTATTACTCTTTGACAAGAAATAACGCTCATCTGCATAACGAGGCCATAATTCTGCTAATTTTTCATAGTCCTTACGGGGCATAAAAAAGTCTAGGTCGTCGTCCCAAGGAATAAACCCCTTGTTTCGAAGGGCGCCAATAGCACCTCCTCCACAGAGATAACAAAGCAAATCATGTTCCTTGCAAAAAGCCACAAAATATTCAGCCATCTCCAGACTTCGAGCCTGAATTGCTTTTAAATCAGTCATATTGTTCATTATTCTTTCTATCGTATCGTTCCATTATACCATAAATAAGGGATGAAAATCTATTGCAGACTGTAAAAAATCAAAGCTTGACTGCTGGATACATAGCCTTCAAACTTTGATTTTTCTGTCTTATCTTATCTCATTCCCATTTGAGCGAGCTTGGTTTGATATTTATTTTGGTCTACTAAGAGTGCCTGTCCTCCATAGACATCATAGGCATCGACCCAATCACCTAGTTCTGGAACTGTTAATCTTTCAATGCCATTTTGCGCTCCATCTAGGAAGGATAAACCATTGGTCAGTAGGAAACTATACGGAACATTCGTAGAGGTCATCCCAAAGACCTTACCAAGTGCTTCTGATCCAGTAAAGAGTTTGGTTGGATCCTTGAGTTGCTGCAGAACAGCTGTCAGCACTTGCTGTTGTCTCTTGGTACGACCGTAATCACCTTCATCATCATCACGGAAACGTGCATAATTGAGCAAGGTTGAACCGTTCATCTGCTGTTTCCCAACTTTAATAGTCTGGGTTGGTGACTCTGTTTCCGTAGCATGTAAATCATCTCCGACTGTAGCTTCGGTTAAAGGTTGACCTTCTAAGGTTGAGAATTTGGCATCAATCGTTACACCGTCAGGAAATAGGGTGTCAATAGCAGTTGCGAAGGCCTGGAAGTCTACCAAAGCGTAGTACTTAATGTCCAAGTCAAAATTGTCTTTTAGGACTTTTCGAACCATTTCTGCCCCTTTTTGCCCCTCTTGTTCCCCTAACTCATAGGCCACATTCAACTTATTATCGGACTGCTTTCTACCATTAATGACTTGACTGTATCCGTCTATATAAACCAAATTGTCACGCATAAAGCTGGCCAGTTTGATTTTTTTATCTGAGCCACCAACGTTTAGAACCATAATCGAGTCCGTTCTCGTCTCAGCACTATTTTGGCCAATCCGTCCATCCGTTCCCATAATCAAAATATTGACCCCATCCTTGGTATCTTGACCATGAAAAACTTCTACTTGAGCTGCCTTAGCATTGGCAGGTTTGGTTGGATCCGCATTTGAATAACCTTTTAGGAACATAAAAATCATACCAAAACCGACACAGGCTAGAAGAGCAAGCAATCCTGCAAAAATACGCCCCCAACGAATCTTACGTTTCTTGGACTTAACCTTTGGAAGAGAATGGCTTTTCTGGTATTTTTTTGCACGACTTCGGTTACCATAGGATGGAAGAGGAGACTGATTGATTGGTTCCATGAAAGACCCTTCCATATCATGATTTCCATTATGAATTTCTGGAGAAACTTCACTACCACTAGCCATATTTAACTTACCTTGCAGGTAAGCAAACTCTTTTTTCTCTCGCTCATTGAGGTAATGAATGTTCTTAAAAAGATAGTCATAACGCAACTGCTCGTGATGGCTTAAAGGATTTTCTTTGCTCATCTTCTCTCCTTTCCATGGTCTGATATTGGATAAATAGGATAGGCGCCCAGTACTTTATACTGGATTCCAATCGCTTCTAATTCTTTTTGGGCAAAGTGGACCAAGTCCTCATCAGCATAGTTCACATCAATAATGAAAAAGTATTCTCCCAGTGCTGTCTTGAGTGGCCGACTTTCAATTTTTGTCAGGTCAATTCCTCTCCAAGCAAAGGTCGAAAGAGCCTTGTAGAGGGCACCGGGAAGGTTGTCCGGTAAGGTCAAGGCCAAACTCATTTTCTCAGTTTGTGCTTGCAAGGGAATGGCTGCACCTTCAGCTCCCAAAACCCAGAAACGTGTGAAATTAGCTTCCATTTCCTCAATATCCTCAGCAATCAGTTCCAAGCCATATTCTTCTGCAGAACTTCTTGGTGCAATGGCTGCATAAGGCTGGTCTGGATGTTCGGAAATAAAGCGGGCCGCATAGGCTGTACTAGCAGTCACCTCGATTTGGGCCTCTGGATATTGTTCATCGATGAATTTCTTTCCTTGAGCCAAAGCCTGTGGATGAGAAAAAATCTTTTCAATCTTAGTATGGCCTGGAACCACCATCAACTGCTGATGAATAGGCTGAACGATTTCTGCAACTGCTTGAATGCGAGCCTGATGAAAAAGGTAGTCCAAGGTTTCATGAACACTACCCTCGATAGAATTTTCAACTGGCACCACAGAATAGTCCACCAAACCTTGCTCATAGGCCTTGATGACATCTGTAATATTAGCAAAGGCCTGCAATTCCTCATGAGGAAAAGCTGTCTGCACAACGTGGTGTGAAAATGATCCCTTGGGACCTAGATAAGCAATTTTCATCTCAGTTCCTCTATAATTTCATCTGGGCTTAGCTCGGTCACATCCAAAATCCGACTAGCCACTTCCTCATACCAAGCCTGTCTTTCTTGGAAAATAGCTGCTAATTCTTCCTTGCTATTATTTAGAAAAAGCGGACGCTGATTGTCCTTATCAGTTGATATTCGTTGGTAGAGGGTTTCAAAATCAGCTTTCAGGTAGATATTATCAGAATTTGTCTTTAGTAAGTCACGATTTCGCTGAGAAACGACCACTCCTCCACCAGTTGACACAACTTGGTCTCTTTGTAGTAAATCAGCTAGGACTTCTGATTCTACCTGACGAAAGGCCGCTTCTCCCTTTTCAGCGAAAAAATCAGCAATGGACATGCCCAAACATTCCTCGATTAAGGCATCCATATCGATGTAGTCTGGGTTCAAACCTCTTGCAATAGTCGATTTGCCAGCCCCCATAAATCCGAGTAATACCTTAGCCATGAATCAAGTTCTCCAAATCATCAAAGAAGCTAGGATAGCTGGTATTGATGGCTTCTGCACGATCAAGCTCCACTACTCCATCAGCAACCAAGAGGGCCGCGATAGCTGTCATCATGCCGATACGATGGTCTCCAAAAGTATTGACTCTAGCACCGTGAAGTGCTGATTTTCCTTTGATAATCATTCCATCAGCTGTAGGTGTGATATGCGCACCCATGCTATTTAAAGCGTCTGCCACAACCTGAATGCGATCTGTTTCCTTGACCTTGAGTTCCTCAGCATCCTTAATAACTGTTACACCTTGGGCTTGGGTCGCAAGTAGAGCGATAACTGGCAATTCATCAATCAAGCGTGGAATCAAAGCGCCACCAATCTCTGTTCCTTTCAAATCAGAAGACTCAACAGTCAAGGTAGCAGATTTAGCGACTGGAGCAATTTCAGTTATTTCTAGTTTTCCACCCATGGCACGAATGACATCAATAATACCAGTACGCGTTTCGTTGATGCCCACATTCTTAAGCACCACACGAGAGTTTGGAACAATCAAACCTGCGACCAACCAAAAGGCTGCACTGGAAATATCTCCTGGAACAACCACCTTTTGTCCTGACAATTTTTGTGGTCCTTGAACTGTGATTTTCTTGCCCTCCACACTTAAATGACCACCAAATTGTTGTAACATATCTTCCGTATGATTACGAGTGCACTCTTTTTCGATAATAACAGACTCCCCCTGTGCCTGCAAGGCCGCAAACATCAAGGCTGACTTAACCTGGGCAGAGGCAATTGGCAACTCATAATGAATAGGTCTTAGGTTTTTCGTCCCTTTTAAATGAAGGGGAGGCAGGTCTCGCTCAGTTTGCCCTGAAATACTGACACCCATTTTTTTCAGTGGAATAGTCACACGATCCATAGGACGTTTGGAAAGACTGTCGTCTCCGAACATCTCTACTTCAAAATCTGCACCAGCAAGGACACCTGAAATCAGACGAATCGAGGTGCCAGAATTTCCCATATCAAGGGCATTTTGCGGCGCTTTTAAGCCATCCATGCCTACACCTTGAATGGTAATAACCCCATCTTTGTCCTCAATTTCAACACCAAGGTCACGAAAAACCTGCATGGTCGAAAGAACGTCTTCACCTCGCAGAATATCATAAACCTTGGTCTCACCCTCAGCCAAACTTCCAAAGATAATAGAACGGTGACTGATAGACTTGTCACCTGGAACTCGGATACTGCCGTGTAAGTGGAGAATGTTTGTTTTTAGTTTCATACTGGACCTCATACTTGCAATACTTTTACCTATTTTATCATAAAAAGCCAGAAATTCCTTAAAAATTCCTGACTTTATGATAGTTATTTTCTTATTTTAGCAATTCTGAAACTGGTTCGAAAACAATTTTTTCAATGTCAGAAAGGTAAATTGCCAATTGTTGTTGCTTGGTAAAGAATTCTGATAAGAGGCTATTCCCTTGAATCTGCTTGCCAAAGCCTTCCATTTTCGCTTGGAAGGATGCGTCTGGCATTTGACCTGTCTGTGCTAGTTTTTGAATTTCCTCTTGGAAGGCAACATATTCTGTAAAAATTTTGCTTGCCTCAGCATCTGCTGAAATAGCATCTTTAGCTGCTTTGACAGCCTTGTATTCTGGTAATTCGCGTAGACCGCGACTGAGTTCATTTGCACTATCGTAAATATTTGACATGATTTTCTCCTTATTTGATAACGACTGTATAATCGGTGTTTTCTGTTATGAGGTGCTCGGCTCGTTCTAAGTCTTGAGCATTTTTAAATGAAATTTGTAGAATCCCGTGAATATCCTCACGGTTTTCCTCGTTGATGTGGATGTTAACCAAGGAAGTTCCACGTAGCAGTTCCAAAATCCTCAAGATGACATCTTCTTCATCGGGAACGTCAACATAGAGGTCGTAAGAACTGTCCACACCACCACGTTTATGGATTTCCATGGCCTGCCGTTGCTCACGCGCTTGGTTGAAAAAATTCCAGATTTGCTCTTCATCTCCCTTGCTGATGGCTTGTCCAACCTCGTCTAAGCGCTCCTTGAAATCCGCAATTCGGTCTAGAATAGTCTCACGATTGGACAAGAGAATGGACGTCCACATACCTGGCTCGCTTTCTGCAATCCGAGTCATATCTCGAAAACCACCTGCCGCAAAACGCCTTGCCATCTCATGTTCTTGAGCATAGACCGCGGTCTGTTCCATGAGACTAGAAGCCAGAATATGAGGAAAATGGCTAATCTGAGAAGTGACACGATCATGCTCCTTGGCATCAATCTCGATAAAACGAGCATGAAGACCTGAAAGCAGATCCTTCATTTCCTCAAGCGTGTCCTGACTTGTCAGGTTTGAAGGTGTAAAGATATAATAGGCATTTTCAAAAAGATTGACATCCGCAGAAGCAGCCCCTGTCTTGTGACTACCAGCCATGGGATGGGCCCCGACAAAGCGAACAGATTTGCCAGTCAAATACTGCTCCGCTGCATCCACAATGGCTGACTTGGTCGAACCAGCATCTGAGATAATCACGCCTTCTTTCAAGTCCAAGTTGGCCAATTCCTTAATGAAAGCAATGGTTTGTTTGATTGGCAAGCTAAGAATAATGATATCCGCAAGAGGAGCAAAACTAGCAAAATCATCCGTTGCACGGTCAATCATGCCTTCTTTCAAGGCGATATCTCTCGAAGCTTGACTGCGATTATAACCTAAAATTTCATAATCTGGATGATCGCGTTTGATACCAAGTGCCATCGAGGCACCAATCAATCCAAGGCCCGCGATATAGACTGTTTTTGCCATAGGAACTCCTTAATAGTTCTTTGTATAGTCTCGGTGTTTGGCTACCGCTTCTTTTAATTCCTCTAGATTGTCTGATGAGAATTTTTCAAGGATTTCTTGTGCCAGAACCGTTGCCACAACAGCTTCCATGACCACACCGGCTGCTGGAAGAGCGGTCGGATCACTTCTCTCAACGGTTGCCTTGTAGGGTTCATGGGTTTCAATATCCACACTCATGAGTGGTTTGTAGAGAGTAGGAATGGGTTTCATAACTCCACGAACAACGATCGGTTGCCCATTGGTCATACCACCTTCAAAGCCCCCTAGATTGTTGGTACGGCGGGTATAACCGTCTTCTTCAGACCAGAGAATTTCATCCATGACCTGGCTGCCTTTACGATAACCAGCTTCAAAGCCAAGACCAAATTCCACCCCTTTAAAGGCATTGATAGAGACAACTGCTTGGGCAAGTCTGGCATCTAATTTTCTGTCCCATTGGACATAGGAACCAAGACCGACTGGAACACCTCCGACGACTGTCTCGACAACTCCACCGATGGTATCTCCATCACGCTTGATTTGGTCAATGTAGTCCTTGATTTCCTGTTCCCGTTCTTGGTTGACAATAGAAACTTCGGACTGGGCAGCTCGTTCCTTAATCTCAGCGACTGTGAGATTTTCAGGAACATCGATTTCCTTGCCACCAAAGACCACGACATGGTTGGCAATTTCCATATCCAACTCAGCCAAGAGGCGTTTGGCTACTGCCCCAACTGCCACCCGCATGGTGGTTTCACGAGCTGATGAACGTTCTAAAGAATTTCGCAAATCATCAAAACGGTACTTGATGCCCCCAACTAAATCGGCATGACCTGGACGAGGATGGGTGATTTTTCGTTTGCTTTTAAGTCGGTCTTCAATGTCTTCTGCAGACATGATATCTAGCCATTTCTGGTGATCCTTATTGATGACATCCATGGTAATGGGAGCCCCTGTCGTCTTCCCATGGCGAACACCCGAAGTAAAGATAACTTGGTCGCTCTCAATCTTCATACGACCACCGCGGCCGTATCCACCCTGACGACGTTTCAAATCCTCATTGATGTCCTCTGCTGTCAAAGGAAGTCCAGCTGGAATTCCTTCAATGATAGCCGTCAGACGGGGACCATGTGATTCTCCTGCAGTTAAATATCTCATACACTCTCCTTATTTTACCAAGTAGTCTTTCATCTCTTCCAGAGAAACTGGGTGGATGGTTGCAGAACCAAGCTCTGGCACCAAGACCAATTTCAAGGTATTGCCACGCGCCTTCTTATCATGAGTCAAAGCCTGATAAAGCTTGTCAACATCCCAGTTTTCATAATCAACAGGCAAGCCAAACTTCTGACACATTTCTGTGATGGACTGGGTAATGCCAGCTGGCATGAGGCCTTTTTCCTCAGCTACCTTGGAAATCTGAACCATGCCCATGGCTACAGCCTCTCCATGCATGACCTTGCCATAACCGGCAGTCGCTTCAATAGCATGACCAATAGTGTGGCCAAAATTGAGGTAAAGGCGTACACCATTGTCCAGCTCATCCTCAACTACCATCTTGCGCTTGACCTGACAAGAATGTTCAATCAAGGTCTCTGCATGTTCCAGAATGCTCTCTACAGAACCATCTAGCTCCGTCAAAATTTTCCACAGTTCTGGATCCTCAATCAAGCCATATTTGATAACTTCACCCATCCCTTCAATCAACTCTCTTTTTCCGAGAGTTTCAAGAACAAGTGGATCAATCAGAACCCCGTCTGGTTGGGCAAAGGTACCCACCATATTCTTAGCAAATGGAGTATTGACGCCCGTCTTTCCACCGATTGAAGAATCCACCTGGGCAGTCAAACTAGTCGGAATCTGAACAAAGTGAATGCCCCGCATATAGGTAGAGGCTACAAAGCCTGCCAGATCCCCAACGACACCACCTCCGAGAGCCACGATTCCATCACTACGAGTCAGACCTTGCTTGACTAAAAATTCATAGACTTTCTGGACAGTAGTTAAATTCTTTCTTTCTTCGCCTTCTAAAAAGTCAAAAACTGCTACCTGAAAACCAGCATCTTCTATGCTGAGCTTGACCTTCTCTGCATAAAGAGAAGCTACATGGTTATCTGTCACAATGACTACCTTTTGTGGTTGCCAGAGTTCTCGCAACCATTGACCAGCCTGAGCCAGACAACCTTTTTCAATCTGAATATCATAAGGATGATGAGGAATATCGATTCTGATTTTCATAGGAGAATCTCCCTTTCTTTATTGGTATTTTTCTGTTAAGGACTGCCAAATCTCTTCTGTCGGCATTTCCTTTCCTGTCCACAGTTGAAAAGCTTCTGCAGCTTGATAGAGCAACATTCCCAGACCATTGACGGCTGGATTCCCCTGACTTCTGGCCCATTTCAAAAATGGTGTTTCAAAGGGTTGGTAAATGATATCTGCTACTAAAATAGTTTCTGATAGAATAATGCTTTCAGGAACTGGAGATGATTGACCATCCATCCCTACACTTGTCGCATTGACCAGTAAATCCGACCCAGCAATCCTTGCTTGCAGTTCGGGAACATCTTCTAAAGCATACAAGTCCACTTTAAAGCCTGTCTGCTCTTGTAACTTGTCTAGATAAGGTCTTGTTTTTTCAATAGAAACTGAACGAACAAAGACAGAAATCTGACTGACGCCGTCCAAAATAGCCTGTGCCAAAATGGACTTGGCCGCACCACCTGCACCCAGCAAGGTCATCTTTTTACCTGAAATTGTAAAAGAAGGCAAGCTCTTAAAAAATCCCTTGCCATCTGTATTATATCCAATTAAATTGCCATTCTCATTGACAACCGTATTAACCGCACCAATCAAGCGCGCTTCATCGCTCAGCTCATCCAAATAAGAAATCACTTGCTCCTTATAGGGCATAGAAAGGTTAATTCCAAACATCTGGTAGCGACGAATATTGGCCACTGTTTCTGCCAAGTCACCCGCTTCAATCTCCCAAGCCACGTAAGCACCATTGGTAGCTGTCGCCTCAAAGGCACTATTGTGAATAAAGGGGGAAATCGAATGTTTAATAGGATTGGCAACAACGGCAGCTAAACGTGTATAGCCATCAAGCTTCATCCAAAATCTCCCGAATTTTTTTCATGTTAGCTAAGGAAATCTGACCTGGGGCACTTGCCTCATCTAGACTAGCAAAAGACCAGCTAGAACCCGTCACATCCGCAGTGATACGAGAGACCTTGCCCACCTTGCCCATAGAAATGGTCACATATTCCTGCTCAGGATTGAGGATTTTAAAGCCTCGTGTATAGTTCATCAAGTCTAGCACATCCTGCTCCGTGTGAGCCATCACTGCAACCTTAACAAGTTTTGGATTTAGGCTCGTCAACTCTGACAAGATTTCCATCATATTTTCAGGTGTTTCTTGGAAATTGTGGTAACTCAAAACGAGATTTGGGAAGTCCAGCATTTCCTCAAAAACATCCTTGTAACTATAGTACTCAAAATCAATATAATCTGGCTGATAGAGTTGCGCCACTTCCTTGATGAGATGGATATATTCTTCTGGAGAAAGGTCGATTTCTCCCCCTTCAGCGCGAGTTCGCAATGTGAAAACCAACTCACGGCCTGCGAATTTTTCAAAAATCGCTGGAGCCACCTGCAAAATAGCTTCCTTAGGCAGATAGTCGGCACGCCATTCAATGATGTCGGCATCTAGGTACCTCGTGACATCCAGAGCCTGGACCTCCTCTAAACTTCTTGGCATTACTGAAACAATTAATTTCATTTACTAACCTTCATACTAATCACCTTGAGGTAATTACTACTTTCATCTTTTTTATTATAGGCGAAATCTGCTGGAAGACCGTATTTATTTAAAATCTGGTAACTTCTTCCTGCAAAGCCTTTATCAATTTGTTCTGTAAATTTCTGGCGGGATACATTGGCAGCATTGGTACTGGCAATAATAATACCGCCCGGATTTAAAATCTCAAGACTCTGGGATATCAACTTGTGATAATCCTTAGCCACGGAGAACGTTTGTTTTTTGTTCCGAGCAAAGCTAGCCGGATCTAGGACAATCACATCGTAAGTCAAGCCTTTTCGTTTGGCATACTTGAAATACTCAAAAACATCCATGACTATAAAACTATGGTCGTCTGTACTGATTCCATTTGCCTGAAAATGCGCTTGAGACAATTCTCGTGAACGTTTAGCTAGGTCAACCGAAGTAGTCTGGCTTGCTCCTCCCATGGCCGCAGCCACTGAAAAGGCTGCTGTGTAGGAAAACATATTGAGCAAGGATTTACCCATAGCCAAGCCATCCACTAAACTACCGCGAACTTCATGCTGGTCTAGGAAAATCCCTGTCATCAAGCCATCATTCATAAAGACTTGATACAGAACACCATTTTCCAGAACAGTGAAAAAGTCAGGTGCTTCTTGGCCATAAACATGGGCAGATTCATAGTCCAAACCCTTAAAACGGATCTTCTCATAGGTCCCTAAAACCTCAGGAAAAACCTGTCTAAAGGCTTCTGAGATGGTCTGACGAATCTGATAAACATAAGAGTTATACCAAGAAAAGACAGCATAGTCGCCATAAAGGTCCACTGTCAGACCGCCAAAGCCATCTCCCTCTTGGTTGAAGAGACGAAAGGCAGTTGTCAATTCATCTTGATAGTAGGCACTTCTCTTTTCTTTAGCTTGTCTAAACAGCGTTTCAAAGAAAGCTTGATTGAAGGTCACCTTGTCTGTGCTCACAAACCAGCCCAAGCCCTTGTTTTGTTGGGAAAGGTAGGCAGTCCCAAGAAAGTTTCCTTCTTGACGATAGACTTCTACTTCCTGATCCTTGAGATGAACATCTGCAAGGTCGCTAGCTTCTAGTAAAACTAACCCTTTAGCGAGCTTCTTTTCAACCCTTTTGCTGACTCTTATTCTATTCATAGTCACTATTATAGCAAATTTTGTGACAATTCTCAAAAAAGAAACTACCCTTGCTTTTTTACTCTAGTTTTAAAAAATGGTATACTAATACTAATAAAAACTTAGGAAGTAATTGTGTGAGAATCAATTTTAACAAAATCCAAAAAGCCATGGGTACCAGACTGGGTTTTGTCCTAACCCTTTTAATCCTCTATTGGCTCAAAACCTTACTAGCCTATACCGTTGACTTTAATTTAGATATTCAATTGGGCAAGCTGCAAGGGAATTACCTTGCCTTTATCGCCTTTTTCAATCCCCTTCCCTTGGGACTCCTCCTGCTGGCTCTAGCCCTCTATGCTCGGTCAACCAAGGTCTTTTATGGTCTGAGTATTGCTATTTACAGCCTTTTGTTCATTTGGCTCTATTCTAATATTTTTTACTATCGAGAATTTAGTGACTTTATCACGGCTAATACCATGAAGGTGGTCAGTAAGGTGTCTGTTGGTACTGCGGAACTAGAGTTACTGCGCTTTTGGGATTTCATCTATTTTATGGATTTCCCATTGCTGGCTTATCTTCTCTATAAGAAGCTCATCCAGCTGGACAGGAGACCTTTCAAATTCCGCTCCAGTGTTGCTATCACTGCTCTCTCGGCCCTGCTCTTTTCAGCTAACCTTTTCTTGGCTGAAATCGAGCGTCCCGATCTCCTGTCGCGAGGATTTTCCAATTATTATGTTGTTCGCGCCCTCAGTTTGCCAGCATTTTTAGGCTATAGTGCCAACCAATCCTATAGCGCCAACAAAGAACGTGCTAAGGCCTCTGAGACCGACCTTCAACCTATAACAGATTATATTCAAGAACATTCTGCTAAGCCCAATCCAGACTATTTTGGATTAGCCAAAGGAAAAAATGTGATTTATCTCCACTTGGAGAGTTTCCAACAGTTCCTGCTTGACTATAAACTCAACATAGATGGAACTGAGCATGAAGTCACTCCCTTCCTAAATTCACTCTACCATTCGCAATCAACCCTAGCCTTTTCGAATATCTTTAACCAAGTCAAGGCTGGTAAGACCTCAGATGCAGAAACTATGCTGGAGACCGGTTTGTTTGGACTTGACCAAGGTTCTTTCATGGTCAACTACGGTGGTACCAATACCCAGCAAGCTGCTCCTTTTATCCTATCAAAAAACGGATATCAATCGAGTGCCGTCTTTCACGGTAATATCGGGACCTTCTGGAATCGAAATACGACCTATAAACAATGGGGCTACCAATACTTCTTTGATGCATCCTATTTTACTAAGCAAGACAGTAGTAATTCTTTCCAATATGGTTTAAATGATAAAATCATGATGAAAGATTCTATCCAGTATCTAGAGCACTTACAGCAGCCTTTTTATGCTAAGTATATCACGGTGTCCAATCACTATCCCTATGCTAGCAATCTGACTGGAGATGAGCTTGGTTTCCCCTTGGCCAAAACCAAAGATGAAACGATCAACGGCTACTTCCAAACAGCCAACTATCTGGATAGTGCTATCAAGGCCTTCTTTGACTATCTCAAAGAAAGTGGCCTCTATGAAAAATCCATCCTCGTCATCTACGGAGACCATTATGGTATTTCCAACTCCCGCAATCCTGACCTGGCTCCTTTAATTGGCAAGACTTCTGAGAACTGGTCGAATTACGACAATGCCATGTTGCAACGAGTGCCTTTTATGGTGGTCATGCCTGGCTATGAAAAGGGACAAATCATCAATACCTACGGTGGACAAATCGATATCTTACCGACTCTCGAACACCTCCTTGGTATTGAGTCCAATTCCTTCCTTCAAGTCGGCCAAGACCTTCTGTCTTCAGATCATCAAGAAATCGTTGCCTTTCGGACTGCTAATTCCTTCGTCACACCCAAATATACCAGCTACGACGGACGAACCTACTATACTGAGAGCGGTCTTGAAATCAGCAATCTCGATGAACAAGCTCAGACTGAACTAGAAATCGTTCGGCAGGCAGCCAGCCAACAGCTAAAAATCAGCGACCAGATTCAAACTGGTGATTTAATACGTTTTTACCAAGCAGATCATCTTGGAAAAGTTGATACAGAAAGTATTTCTTACCTCAATTCCTTGCCAATTCTTCAAAAGATTGAACAGGAAAAAGGTAGTCAATCAACCAGTCTCTTTAGCCAACGACAAGGTAAGACCAGTACTGACCTTTTCAAAGCTCCAAGTTACCAAGAACTCCATCCAGAGTCGGCAGAAACCGAATCAAAATCACAATAAAAGATGCTCTTCCGTCTTGGAGGAGCATTTCTTTTTATAAAATAAAATTCAACGAAAATCAAAGAACAAACTAAAAAACTAGCCTCAGTTTAACTTTGAGATTATAGGTAGAGAGGTTGTATCAGCAATATGTGTCTGTCAAATTTAGTGATGTAGATAGTAGAAGAAAGATGAGATGATAAATCAGCTTCAGTAGATATCTGGAAAATTTGATTTTATAGAAAAGCCTTCTGCTACAAACTCAATATACTATCAATAAATAATATTATAGAAGCAACAATAATTATAATTTCACCTATCTGCATAATCCTATTTCGAACTCTAAATATATGTTCTATCAAAAATACTTGGATCACACACATTATAGGAATTAACGTTTTTGAAATTGAAAAATATCCAAATAAATAAACTATAAACAACAATAATAGAACTATATTATATTTCTTATTCAAAACATCCCTCCCTATATATTTTTGATTACCAATCTTAATAATTTACAACTACATTCTAACAAACTATAAAAGCGTTTGTCGAATTGAATTTATCAAGCGAGAGACCAACTAGCTCATCTTTTTTCTATTTCTGCCAATATGCGTGACAGGTAGTAATGATAGCCAAAAATAGCAAGACCAAGCAAGAGGATAAGAACTCCTACTCCCAAGCTGATGGCAAGGACAGAGGCGAGAGACTGAACCAAGAACAAACTTGCTATGACTAAAATCATTAAGATAACACTATAAATTAAGAGTAAAACAATTGCGACTATACGATTTGAACGGTTCACCAAGTCCGTAATGCTACTCCAATTGGTTGAAAGATTTTTCACATCCTTAAGGTAATGGTGGCAAGAAAGGATGACACTGGCAAGGATCCATGCCACAAGAAGGTAAATCATTGAAAGGATGGGCAAGCCTAGATATAGAGAAAGGCCAAGTAAAGTCAGAACTGGTAAAAAGGACTGGACAGCAAAGATAATCCAAAATTTCACTTTCACATAACGAGCAAAGTCAAAGGGTAAACTCTTAAGAAAATCAACATTTTCCCTCTCCAAGGACAAGGCAATTGAATGCAGGCTGGTGATATTGTTATTAACAACAGCTATAAAGAGAGCTATAAAAAACAAGGGTAGCCAGTATGGAGGATGAATATCTGGAACTATCTGAGAATCTCGAATTTTGGAAATCAGACCAATCATCATGAGATAAGGAAGGAAAGCACTTGTAAAAAGCACTGTAATCACGCCAGTCCCCTGTCCCAAAAGGGTGAGGTGGTAGTGTAAAACCATACGGAAAAAGCCCTTTTTAGTAGTTGAAAGCCCCTCCTTATTGCGACGTTCTTTTTTGACCTTCTCCTCACTGTTAAGCAGAATCACGTCATAAAAATGAGGAAAAACCTTCTTTTTGCTCAAGTAAAGCAAGAAGAGAGTTAGTCCTATCCAAGCGAGCAGACCCAGTATGGCTTCTGTCGAAAAAGGCTCCACTGCTATTTTGTAAAAGAGATGAATAGGATAAAGGAGAAATGGAATGTCTCTAACTTTGTCAACAATACGTCCAGAAGTCGACTGTAGAAAGAAGACATATATTAAAGGTATGAGAACTCCTATCCCAATCATCACATTCGAAAAAATAGACTGATACTTTCTGAAGACAGTAGTCTGAGCCAAGAAATGTACTGCCACTACCATCACTAAAGTAACAGAGACAAATAATAAGGCCAAAGACAGCAACATCAAAGGCAAACCCAGCCAAAGAGAAGGTGCTAGCCTAATATAGAGG
Source organism: Streptococcus bouchesdurhonensis (assembly GCF_948472335.1). The sequence continues at coordinate 503,667 of NZ_CAOKTW010000001.1, forward strand.
ACTATAAAATAAGCTAGGATTGGTACAATTCCAGCTAGAGCTGGCAAGAGGACAGACAGTCCTTTAGCAATTATAATCTCTGATTCTTTAAAGGCATAGGGTCTATACGATACCAAGTCCTTACTCTCATAAAAGACATTATAAAAGGCAGTTAAAGAAGTTGAAAAGGCAAGCACTAGTAAAATAGTAACCATAAAACTAAAATAAACAGGCATTTCCTCAAAAGGAAAACGAAAGGCTATATTTATAAACATGAAAAGCATCAAGAGACTAGAAAAAATGTAAGAACTTAGGACTCTAGCGGAAACATTTACTTTTTTCCCAGGATTCTTAGCCTGCTTCTTTCGTAGGTTAGCCAGATTAGCTTCTTGAGATGAATAGAGGATATTGATATCAACTAATTTCTTAATGACCTTGAGACGCATCTGAAACCTCCTCTTTTCTACCGGCAAGGCTAAGGTAGATACTTTCCAAAGACTGGTCTGGATGGTCTTTCCTCAAGTCCTCTACACTACCACAATAAATCAAATGCCCCTTTTTCAAAATAGCAATCCGATCACAGACTTGCTCAGCTACCTCTAGGACATGGGTTGAAAACAAGACCGTCTTGCCTTTTTGTGCATGTTCCTTCATCATCTGTTTCAAATCAAAAGCAGCCTGGGGATCCAAACCAGTCAAGGGTTCGTCCAAGACCCAAATATCAGGATCAGACAAAAGTGCCCCGATGACAAAGACTTTCTGACGCATTCCGTGAGAAAGAGTTTCAATAACTTGATAACGATTTTCAGCAAAATCAAAAACACTCAATAGCCTAGCTAGACTAGCCTCCAAGTCAGAGCTACTCAGATCATAGGATGAAGCAATCAATTCCCAAAATTCATTAGCCGTTAAGCGTAAAAATAAGTCAGGCGAGTCCGCTACGTAGCCAATCTTCCGTTTAATAGCCAAGCGATTTTCCGATAACTCCTGACCGTCTACCAAAATACGACCACTGCTGGGTGAAATGATACTGACTAAGGATTTTATAGTGGTCGATTTTCCAGCCCCATTATGGCCAATCAAGCCCATAATCTCTCCATTTTCAATCTGCAGATTGAGATTGCTCAAGGCCTCTTTATCACCATACAACTTACTAACATTTTGAAATTCAATCATGAGAAATCTCCTCTCTTTATCTATGTAATTTACTATAATTATAGCGCTTTCATTTTAAAAATCAACATTTTATATAAAATAGTCAAAAACTTATTATTCAGTTTTACGCAAACGATTGAGCTAACCAATACTTTATGATAGAATAAAGAACAAGATTGACAAGTAAGAGGAAACATCATGCAAAATCAAACACTCATGCAATACTTTGAATGGTATCTGCCCCACGACGGTCAGCACTGGACGCGTCTGGCTGAAGATGCTCAACACCTAGCTGATCTCGGTATCAGCCATGTCTGGATGCCACCAGCTTTCAAGGCTACCAATGAAAAAGATGTAGGCTATGGGGTCTATGACTTATTCGACCTAGGCGAGTTTAACCAAAAAGGAACTGTCCGCACCAAGTATGGTTTTAAAGAAGACTATCTTCAAGCCATTCAAGCTCTAAAAGCACAGGGAATTCAACCTATGGCCGATGTGGTACTCAATCACAAGGCTGCTGCTGATCACATGGAAGCCTTTCAGGTTATTGAAGTGGATCCTGTAGACCGTACAGTTGAACTTGGAGAACCCTTCACTATCAATGGCTGGACTAGCTTTACCTTCGATGGTCGTCAAAATACCTACAATGACTTCCACTGGCACTGGTACCACTTCACCGGTACAGACTATGATGCCAAACGTCGTAAGTCTGGGATTTATCTGATTCAAGGAGACAACAAAGGTTGGGCAAATGAGGAATTGGTCGATAATGAAAACGGTAACTACGACTACCTCATGTATGCCGACCTAGACTTTAAACATCCTGAAGTCATCCAAAATATCTATGACTGGGCTGACTGGTTCATGGAAACTACTGGTGTAGCTGGTTTCCGCTTGGATGCCGTTAAACACATTGACTCTTTCTTCATGAGCAATTTTATCCGTGATATGAAGGAAAAATACGGTGAGGATTTCTATGTTTTTGGTGAATTCTGGAATCCTGACAAGGAAGCCAATCTGGACTATCTTGAAAAAACGGAAGAACGCTTCGACCTTGTTGATGTTCGTCTCCACCAGAATCTCTTTGAAGCCAGTCAAGCTGGCGCAAACTATGACCTTCGCGGCATTTTCACAGATAGCTTGGTTGAACTCAAACCTTACAAGGCTGTAACCTTTGTCGACAACCACGATACCCAACGTGGTCAGGCTCTTGAGTCTACTGTTGAAGAATGGTTCAAGCCAGCAGCCTATGCCCTCATTCTTTTACGCCAAGATGGCCTTCCATGTGTCTTTTACGGAGACTACTATGGGATTTCAGGGCAGTATGCTCAACAAGATTTCAAAGAAGTCCTTGACCGCCTCCTAGCCATCCGAAAAGATTTGGCATATGGAGAACAAAATGACTACTTTGATGATGCTAACTGTATCGGTTGGGTACGTTCAGGTGCTGAAAATCAATCCCCAATCGCAGTCCTTATCTCAAATGACCAAGAAAACAGCAAGTCAATGTTTGTCGGCCAAGAATGGGCTAACCAAACCTTTGTAGATTTACTTGAAAACCACCAAGGTCAAGTTACAATTGATGAGGAAGGTTATGGACAATTCCCAGTCTCAGCTGCTTCGGTAAGTGTCTGGGCAGCCAATGCTATTTAATAGTTCATAATATTCAAGCCAGGTCCAATCGGATTTGGCTTTTTTGCATTCACAAAAAGACCTACCCAAATGGATAGATCTTTATTTTCTTACAATTTACCTGCTACTGCATCCAACAATTCTTGGATTTTAGCTTGATTGCTTCCTCCCGCCATGGCCATGTCTGGTTTACCACCACCACGTCCATCGACGATTGGTGCCAATTCTTTGACAAGGTTTCCTGCATGAAGGTCTTTTGTCTTGCTTGCTACAAGAACATTGACTTTGTCACCGATAGCAGCAACTAGGACAAGAAGATCAGAGTAGTCTTTTTGTTTCCAGTTATCTGCAAAGGTACGAAGGGCACCTGCATCTGATACAGACACTTGACTAGCAATGTAACGGTGACCGTTGACTTCCTTCACATCCTTGAAGATGTCGCCTGCAGCTGCAGCTGCAGCTTTTTCTTTCAACTCAGCATTTTCTTTTTGAAGTTGACGAAGTTGTTCTTGAAGTCCTTCTACCTTGTGAGGTACTTCTTTAAGTTGAGGTGCTTTCAAGGTTGCTGCGACTGCTTTAAGAGCGTCCTCTTGTTCACGATAGGCTTCAAAGGCTTCCTTACCAGTCACTGCCAAGATACGGCGAGTTCCTGATCCAATCCCTTCTTCTTTGACAATCTTGAAGAGGCCAATTTCAGAAGTGTTGCCAACGTGGGTACCACCACAAAGCTCTATAGAGTAGTCACCGATAGTGACAACACGGACTTCCTTGCCGTATTTCTCACCAAAGAGGGCCATAGCGCCCATTTCTTTGGCAGTGTCAATATCCGTTTCAACTGTCTTCACTTCAAGAGCTTCCCAGATTTTCTCGTTGACTTGCTGCTCAATCGCACGCAATTCTTCAGCAGTTACAGCTTGGAAGTGGGTAAAGTCAAAGCGAAGGAATTCGACTTCGTTAAGAGATCCTGCTTGTGTTGCATGGTTTCCAAGGATATTATGAAGGGCAGCGTGAAGCAAGTGAGTTGCAGTGTGGTTTTTCATGACACGGTGACGGCGATTTATATCAATTGCCAAGGTATATTCTTGGTTCAAGGCAAGCGGTGCAAGGACGTTAACAGTGTGAAGAGCTTGTCCATTCGGAGCTTTTTGAACATTTGTCACAGTAGCCACAACCTTACCTGACTCATCCATGATTTGTCCGTGGTCAGCGACCTGTCCACCCATTTCAGCATAGAATGGCGTTTCCGCAAAGATAAGTGAGACAGTTCCTTCTGATACAGCTTCTACTTCTGCGTTGTCAGCCACGATAGCTACCAATTTAGAAGACAATTGGCTAGCATTGTAGTTGAAGACACTTTCTACAGTGATGTTTTGAAGGGTTTCATTTTGCATACCCATTGAGCCACCCTTAACAGCTGAGGCACGCGCGCGTTCTTGCTGTTCTTTCATGGCTGCTTCAAATCCTTCACGGTCTACAGTCATGCCAGCTTCTTCAGCGATTTCTTCAGTCAATTCAACTGGGAATCCATAAGTGTCATAAAGTTTGAATACATCTTGACCAGCAATGACAGATTGACCTTTTTCTTTCAAGTCAGCTACAATGCCTTGGGCAAAGTGTTGACCTGAGTGAAGGGTACGAGCAAATGATTCTTCTTCGCTCTTAACGATTTTTTCGATAAAGTCACGTTTTTCAAGCACTTCTGGGTAGTAGCTTTCCATGATTTTACCAACAGTTGGAACGAGTTTGTAAAGGAAAGGCTCGTTGATTCCCAATTTTTGACCATGCATAGAAGCACGACGGAGCAAACGACGAAGGACATAACCACGACCTTCATTTCCTGGAAGGGCACCATCACCGATAGCAAATGAAAGTGAACGGATGTGGTCAGCGATAACCTTAAAGCTCATGTTATCGCCATCTTGGTCATAAACCTTACCAGACAATTTCTCCACTTCACGGATGATCGGCATGAAGAGGTCTGTTTCAAAGTTGGTCTTAGCCCCTTGGATAACGGCCACCAAACGCTCCAAACCAGCGCCCGTATCAATATTCTTGTGTGGCAATTCCTTGTATTCGCTACGAGGAACGGAAGGGTCTGCGTTAAATTGTGACAAAACGATGTTCCAGATTTCGATATAACGGTCGTTTTCGATATCTTCTGCAAGAAGGCGAAGACCGATATTTTCTGGGTCAAAAGCTTCTCCACGGTCAAAGAAAATCTCTGTGTCCGGTCCAGAAGGTCCCGCACCGATTTCCCAAAAGTTGTCCTCGATTGGAATCAAGTGACTTGGATCCACTCCCACTTCAATCCAGCGGTTGTATGAATCTTTATCATCTGGATAGTAGGTCATGTAAAGTTTCTCAGCTGGGAAGTCAAACCATTCTGGGCTGGTCAAAAGCTCATAAGCCCAAGTGATGGCTTCGTCACGGAAGTAATCTCCGATTGAGAAGTTCCCCAACATTTCAAACATGGTATGGTGACGCGCAGTCTTCCCTACGTTTTCGATGTCGTTGGTACGGATAGCCTTTTGGGCATTGGTAATACGTGGATTTTCAGGGATAATGGTCCCGTCAAAGTATTTCTTAAGGGTTGCTACCCCAGAGTTGATCCACAAAAGTGTAGGGTCATTTACAGGAACCAAGCTCACTGATGGTTCTACTGAGTGACCTTTGGTCGCCCAGAAATCAAGCCACATTTGGCGTACTTGTGCACTAGATAGTTGTTTCATATTGTCTCCTTATTACTTGTTTAATTTGATTGGCTTTCCAGCATTTCCACATAGTCAATTGCGACACAGAGGGAAATGACTAGGTCTGCATAAGCGTCCTCAAGGACTGTTACGTTATAAGTAGAGGTCAGATGGAAGAGTTCTTTCCTGATTTCCGCGATCATCCAGTAGTTTGAAATTCAAATCCCAGATATTGCCCTCGATACGAAGCCCCAGATTATCAAACTCATACTTATCTCGCCAGAAGGTCAACTTCTTACGAATGACAAAACTCGAGCCATCCCAAAGCTGAATCTCAAAACGAGGAAGCAAGGTCAAGATTTCTTTACTAATCTGACTGATCTGTTCACCATTAGCATCATAGATGGTAAAAGTTTTAGGAATCTTAAAGAATGATCCCTCCACCTGATAGGCGATTTCTCCCCTGTCATCCTTGATAGCGAAGCGTTCGCCTCCAAGACGAAACTTTTGTTTGACAAGAAATGTTTTCATCAACACCTCCAAAAATCAAAAGACAAGCTCATATCACGAAGGGCGAAAAACCGCGGTACCACCTTCATTCAATGAACTTGTCATTCTCTTATTCTTATGCAATTGTATGATTGAGTAGCATGACTTTCTAGCTTAGATGGCTCGCAGCACCGCCATTTCTCTGGACTAAGACAAGTGAAAATCAATTCTCAACTTTCTTATTATAACGTTTTTTTAAGCTTGCGTCAACTGGAAATCATCTCCGTTGAATCAGAGCAATTCTCTACATCTCCGATTACTTTTTCAGAATATATTTTTTCTTACTGCTATCACTCTTTTTATCCCAACTTTTATCCCAAAGTTTTGAATTGTTAAAGATAGCTACGAAAATATTTGCAAATATAAAGAACCCTATCACCAAATGTATGGAATCAGTTGTTAGGTATTGTCGATCCAAACCATCCTTTAGATAAAATAGTATATATGTTTGCTGAACAGTCAAAAAGGTTGGCCAGAAACTTTTTTTGAAAAAAGTAGACATTTCCATTGTTTGTTACCGCTTTCTGTAAGGTTAAACTTAGTATACTACTGGGCAAGCAAATAGAATAGAATATAATAGAAAAAGATATGGCTGTAAAAACTGACTTATATTAAAAAACGAACCAGCTTGACTGATTCGTTTCGTGACTGCTAACTCCTACTTCCGATACATTTTAAACTGTAGGAAAAGGTCGCTATATTTTCCTGTCCATTTATGGTCAAATTTTTCATAAACTTCTAGGTGTTTCATGGTTTCAGCATCTGGATAGAAGGCTTTATCTTCTTTTTTCTCCTCTGGGAGCAATTCCTTAGCTGGTAGGTTTGGTGTTGAATAACCGACATACTCTGCATTTTTGAGAGCCTTTTCAGGTTTCAACATAAAATTGATAAAGGCATAGGCTGCATCTTGGTTTTTGACTGTTTTGGGAATGACCATATTGTCAAACCAAAGGTTGCTGGCCTCAGTCGGAACCACATAGCGGAGATTTTCATTTTTTTCTAACATTTGGCTAGCTTCACCAGAGAAGGTCACACCGATTGCAGCATTATTCTGAATCATGTAACCCTTCATCTCGTCCGCCACAATAGCCTTGATATTTGGAGTCAACTTGTAGAGCTTGTCCACTGTCTCTTCCAACTGCTGGCTATTCTTGGAGTTGAGGCTGTAGCCGAGGGAATTGAGTCCCAGTCCCAGCACCTCACGCGCCCCATCAAAAAGCATGATAGAGTTCTTATACTCTGGCTTCCAGAGGTCATCCCAATGCTCAGGCGCCTCATCTACCATGGTTTCATTGTAGACAATTCCTAATGTTCCCCAGAAGTAAGGGATAGAGAATTTATTGCCTGGGTCAAAAGACTGGTTGAGAAACTCTGGTCCGATATTTTCAAGACCTTCAAGTTTTGAATAGTCAAGCGGTACCAAGAGGTCTTCGTCCTTCATCTTGTTGATCATGTATTCACTAGGAATGGCAATATCATAGGTTGTCCCACCCTGCTTGATTTTGGTATACATGGCTTCGTTGGAGTCAAAGGTCTCATACTGGACTTGGATTCCTGTTTCTTCTGTAAACTGAGTCAAGAGTTCTGGATCGATATAGTCCCCCCAGTTGTAGATAACCAGTTTTTGACTATCTCGGCTATTGATTTTACTATCTAGATGCGTCGCAATTCCCCACAAGACTAGGATAATGGCTACAATTCCTGCTAAAAATGAATAGAGTTTTTTCATGCTTGCTCCTCCTTCTCACGTGAGATAAAGTAATATCCAACCACTAGGATAATACTAAAGAGAAAGACAAGGGCAGACAGGGCATTGATTTCTAGCGAAATCCCTTTACGAGCACGAGAGTAAATCTCTACTGACAGGGTTGAAAAGCCATTTCCCGTTACAAAGAAGGTCACGGCAAAGTCATCTAGCGAATAGGTGAAGGCCATGAAATAACCTGCAATGATAGACGGAGTCAGGTAAGGAAGCATGATTTCCTTAAACATCTGAAATTGACTGGCACCAAGGTCATAGGCCGCATGAATCATGTCACCGTTCATTTCCTTGAGTCGAGGCAAGACCATCAAGACTACGATAGGAATGGAGAAGGCCACGTGACTAGATAGAACGGTCAAAAAGCCAAGTGAAAACTTGAGTTGGGTAAAGAGAATCAAGAAGCTGGCACCAATCATAACATCAGGCGCAACCATGAGGATATTATTGAGTGAAAGAAAGGCTTCTTGGTATTTCTTACGAGACTGGTAAATGTAAATAGCTCCAAAAGTCCCGATAATGGTCGCAATCAAGGCTGACAAGAAGGCCAAGAAAAAGGTCTGAGTCACAATCAACATAAGACGACCATCGCCAAACATAGTTTTAAAATGGCTCAAGCTAAAGCCTGTAAAGCTATTCATGTCATTGCCTGCGTTAAAGGCATAGCCAATCAGATAAAAGATTGGCAGGTAGAGGACAAGAAAGACCAGTCCCAGATAAAGGTTGGCAAATTTTTTCATCGTTCTCTCCTTTCCTTGGTCACCCACATAGTGATGAACATGGTCAAGATGAGAATTACACCGATGGTTGAACCCATACCGTAGTTGTCATTGGTTAGGAAATTCTGTTCAATAGCCGTTCCCAGCGTAATAACACGGTTCCCACCAATCAAACGGGTCAGCATGAAGAGGCTCAAGCTGGGGATAAAGACAGACTGAACTCCACTTCGCACACCATTCATCGATAAAGGGAAGATGACATGGCGGAAGGTTTCCCACTTGGTCGCACCGAGATCGTAGCTGGCATTGATGAGGTTGTTATCCATATCATCCAAGACATTGAAAATCGGCAAAATCATAAAGGGAAGCTCGATGTAGCTTGCGACAAAGATAAAGGAGAAATCGGTAAAGAGCAACTGCTGCGAACCAATTCCGATAAATTCCAAAAATTGGTTAATAGAGCCATTTTGACCAAAAATCCCGATAAAGGCATAGGCCTTGAGGAGCAGGTTAATCCATGTCGGCAGAATGATTAACATGAGCCAGAGTTGACGGTGCTTGAGACGGGTCAAAAAGAGGGCTGTTGGATAGCTGATAAGGAGGGTCACAAAGGTCACAATTCCTGCATAAAGCACGGAGTTAAAGCTCATTTTGAGGTAGGTCAAGTTTTGTGAAGCAAAGTAAGATTTATAATTTTCTATACTGAACTGGCCTTCGATGTTGAAAAAGGATTGTCCGAAAATCAAGACCAAGGGTGCCAGGACAAAGAGGGCAATCCAAAGCATGTAGGGCACTACAAAGAGTTTAGAGCTTGTTTTCTTCATCTCTTTCCTCCTCGATTGCATTGATCAGACCTGCTTCTTGCTCTTCAATTTCTACGTATTCTTCGATACGAGCATCGAACTCTTCTTCAGTTTCGTTGAGACGCATGATATGGATGTCTTCTGGTTCAAAGTCCAGACCGATTTCCTCACCCACGATGGCCTTACGGGTTGAGTGGATCATCCATTCATTCCCAAGTTCGTCATAGGCGATAATTTCATAGTGCACCCCACGGAAAAGCTGGGTATCGACCTTAACTTGGAGCTTGCCTTCTTCAGGAAGGGTAATACGCAAGTCCTCTGGACGAATCACGACCTCGACAGGTTCATTCGGCTTCATCCCACCATCGACCGCTTCAAAGCGTTTGCCGTTAAACTCAACCAAGTAGTCCTCAATCATGGTTCCTGGCAAGATATTTGACTCACCGATAAAGGTGGCAACAAAGTGGTTAATCGGCTCATCGTAGATATCCACAGGTGTTCCAGACTGGACAATCTCGCCATCATTCATAACGAAAATCCAGTCACTCATAGCCAGGGCTTCTTCCTGATCGTGAGTGACAAAGACAAAGGTAATGCCCAATCGTTGTTGCAGTTCACGCAGTTCGTACTGCATATCTGTTCTTAATTTCAAGTCCAGCGCTGACAGAGGCTCGTCCAGCAAAACCACACGGGGTTGGTTGATGATGGCACGGGCAATAGCCACACGCTGACGTTGTCCTCCAGAGAGTTTACGGATGGAACGTTTTTCGTAACCTTCCAACTGAACCATCTTGAGAACTTCCGCTACGCGTTTCTCGATTTCTTTCTTGTCAATTTTACGCAAGCGGAGCGGAAAGGCAACATTTTCAAACACATTCATATGTGGAAACAAGGCATAGGATTGGAAGACTGTATGGACGTCTCGCTTGTTGGTTGGAATGTCATTGATGCGGACACCGTCCAGTAAAATATCTCCTGTCGTCGCATCCAGTAACCCTGCAATGATGTTAAGGATAGTTGATTTCCCTGAACCAGACGCGCCTAGAAGAGTATAGAACTTCCCTTCTTCCAACTCAAAGTTGATGTCTTTGAGAACCTTGGTGTTGCTGTCTTCAAAAACTTTAGAGACGTTTTTGAATTCAATAATTGGTTTTTTCAATTGTCATTTATTCCTTCTTTTTCATAGATTAACAGATCAGGGCTCTGTCAGACCGCTACTACCTCTTGCAGGGTGTAAAACCACCTGCATACATCTGCACTAACGATAGGCTTTCACCCCCTTTCCATGACATAGCAGCAGCTTTTCAGCTACAACTTCCTACTTGCTTTCACCCAAGATACGAACTTCTCTCTCAAGAGTAACGCCAGAGTGTTCCTTGACTTTTTCAATCACAGACTCAATCAAGTCCTCGTAGTCTTTAGCCGTTCCATCAGCAACATTGATCATAAATCCTGCGTGCTTTTCAGACACTTCAACACCACCGATACGATAGCCTTTCAAGCCAGCTTCTGAAATTAATTGACCTGCAAAATGACCAACAGGACGCTTAAATACCGAACCACAAGATGGATATTCCAAAGGTTGCTTGAGTTCACGTAGGTGCGTCAAGCGGTCCATTTCTTGCTTGATAACCTGATGACTTCCTGGGGCTAGGGCAAATTTAGCTGACAAGACAACTGCACCAGACTCCTGAATGGCTGAATGGCGGTAACCAAAAGCCAAATCCTTGACAGACAGGGTCTCGATTTCTCCATCCTTTGTCAAGACCTTACAAGACTGCAAGATGTGAGCAATCTCGCCACCATAGGCACCCGCATTCATAAAGACAGCACCACCAACGCTTCCTGGAATCCCACAAGCAAACTCAAAGCCAGTCAAACTATGACGGAGGGCAATGCGAGTTGTTTCAATCAAGTTAGCACCAGCTTCTGCTTCAATGGTATAGCCATCAACGGAAACGTTATTGAGCTTGTCACACAAGATGACAAATCCACGAATCCCTCCATCACGAACGATGATATTGCTAGCATTTCCAAGAACCATCCAAGGAATATTTTCTTGATTGGCAAATTTAACAACGCGCGCCAACTCAAAACGATTTCGTGGAAAGACCAAATAATCGGCCTCTCCACCTACTTTTGTATAACTATAGCTATGCAAGGGTTCCTTGAAACGGATATCAATTCCTTCTAAGATTTCAAGCATTTTTTCTCTTACTGACATGACACTCTTCCTTTTACAAAATTCATTCCATTATACCATTTTTAAGACCATTTGACGACCCTAAAAAAATCTTGGGCTTATTTTAAACAAAAAAGAGGTTTCCCCCTTTTTCTTATGATTTTTTGCAAAAGATTGCCTTTGTTCCATAGGCAACCAGAACAAGTTCAAGTGCTAGGACAACTTCAACCAAGACTGGATTGGTCAACCAGCCAACTTGGACTAGAGATGGTGCTAGGTCAAAGAAGGCGTGTAGGCCATAGGCTGCTAGGAGATAAATCCATTTCTTCTGGCGAACAGCTTGGTAAACCCAAACAGTCAAGAGTAATTGGAAACCTAGGGCCAAGATTCTCTCAAAACCAAGCAAATAAATCTGCCAGACTGATAGCGACTGGATAGTTTTCAACATATTTTCAGACAGTAATTGCATGACCTGTGGATCCTGCGTTTGAACCGCCGAAAGCACGATGTAGAGATTGAGTAAACTAGCAAGGCCTAGGAAAATCAACTCCAAGCCACCATGCCCCAATCCATAAGCCAAGGCATCCGCCTTTTCCAAATTTCTCTTTTTCTCCAACCATTTGAAGAAAATAAGACGAGCAGTTTCCTCAAAAAATGCTGCCATGGCTAGGCCATAGATGATATAGACAAGCGGATGGTCTTGCAAGAGGGCAATACTACCGTCTTTTTGAGGATGTAAAACCAAGATATGCACCAGTTTTTCCAAAATCTGTGAAGAGACAAAGAAGGCTACAGCCCCCAAGCCCAAAACAGCTAGATTGATCTGGTATTTCTTTTTGGCATACCAAATGCTCCCTATCAAGAAAGCCAGCAACAGTACCATGGTAATGATAATATGAATGGTCATTTTCTTCTCCTATTCCGCCTTTTCAATATCTTTTTTCATCTCGTCAACATTGAACTTAGCAAACAAGTATTGACGGTCTTGGACTGGGAAACGTTGATCCAATTGGTCAACAGCTCCCACCTCGATAATCCCTTCCTTGATGACAAAGTCCATGACATGTCCACCGAAAGTCAAATCATCTGAGATGAAGTGCAGATGGTAGCCTGCCACACTGACACCATGAAAAATCTCTGGCGTCCAGAAACCAACGATGGTCCCCGCCACATTTTCGCGACTATATTCAGGCTGATGGGTTGCGACATCAGCAAACTTGGTATCGGGTGTAGACTTGGGAATCATACGCACATGCATATGCGAAAATTCCCCACGAATCTTGATAGAGCGGAAAAGATTTTCCCCATCATAATAAGACTCAATTCGTTCTTCCAATTCCTTGTCTGTCATCTCAAAGCGCTGGCGGAAAATGACCTCTGCCTGATGCGGTACCACTGCAGCGTAAGGAATAAGGGCATCTGGTGACACTTCTACAATTTCTGGTTGCTCTCCTGATCCTTTGGCCTGATAAGCCTTGCCATCCAAGACAATCAATTCTCCATCAATGGAATCCAAGGTTCCCAAACCAAGGTCACCATGCTCTAGCAATTCTCCTACTGTCATAGTCCCACCATAAAGACCAGCCATCAAGGCTCCAAGGGTATTGTATTGAAATAATTTCACTGGTTCCTGCACGTTCTTATCCATTCACTTTCTTGTCTGTTATACTCAATGAAAATCAAAAAGCAAACTAGGAAGCGAGCCGCAGGTTGCTCAAAGCACTGCTTTGAGGTTGTAGATAAGACTGACGAAGTCAGCTCAAAACACTGTTTTGAGGTTGTGGATAGAACTGACGAAGTCAGTAACCATATCTACGGCAAGGCGAAGCTAACGTGGTTTGAAGAGATTTTCGAAGAGTATTATTCTATAAATGTTACTCCTAAGTATACCACATTTGCCCCTAGATGTGAACGAGAGAAATACTCTAGACATTGCCAAGAAAGAAAAAAAAGGGTACAATGTAACAAAATCAAGGGAGGTCTGGAATGAAGAAACAAAGCAAGTACCAAGAGGTCGTTTCCTATCTAAAAAATGGTATCGAGTCTGGACGATTTCCGACGGGAAGCCGCCTGCCTTCTATCCGTCAACTGAGCCTTGACTTCAACTGTAGCAAGGATACTGTCCAACGAGCCCTGCTGGAATTACGGCACGAACAATATCTCTATGCCAAGCCCCAGAGTGGCTACTATGTCCTAGAACAAGGGCAACACCAGGACCTAGAAATCGAGGTTACCGACGAACATGCCAGCGCCTATGACGATTTCCGACTCTGTGTCAATGAAACCTTGATTGGCCGAGAAAACTACCTCTTCAACTACTATGAAAATCAAGAAGGTTTAGAAGACCTAAGACAATCCATTCATAAACTCCTCTTTGACCAAGCTCTCTACTGCAAGGCGGACCAACTGGTACTGACTTCTGGAACCCAACAAGCCTTGTTTATCCTTTCTCAAATTTCCTTTCCTAGCCAAGCCAAGGAAATCTTGGTGGAACAGCCGACCTACCATCGGATGAATCGCCTCTTGATTGCTCAAGGTCTGGACTATCAAACGATTGAACGAGGCATTGATGGAATTGACTTGGAGGAACTGGAAGGCCACTTCAAAACAGGACAAATTAAGTTTTTCTATACCATTCCTCGTTTTCACTATCCTCTGGGACATTCCTATTCAGAGCAGGACAAACGGGCTATTCTTGACTTAGCTGCCAAGTATGGTGTCTATATCGTAGAGGACGACTATCTGGGGGATTTGGACTCTAAAAAGGGCCAGACCTTCCACTATCTAGATACAGAGGAGCGCGTCATTTATATCAAGTCCTTCTCAACCAGCCTCTTTCCAGCCCTGCGGATAACAGCACTCATCCTTCCAAATGCTATCAAGGAAGCCTTTGTGGCCTACAAAAATATCCTAGATTACGATAGCAACCTCATCATGCAAAAGGCCCTGTCACTCTATATCGACAGTCAACTGTTTGAGAAAAACCGTCTGACTCGCTTGGCCAATCAGGAAGCTTACCAAAAACAAATCGAGGAAAGGTTAGCTAAATTTCCTTGCCCCCTTCCTCACTTCCCTCTGCACGATGGAGTATTGCTTGATCTAAGACGATACCCTAAAATCGCCAGTCTCAAACATAGTCAACTGGGCTTGGACTTCTTTGAAAAGGCCTATTTGAGCGCCTGCCCTTATCAATTTGCCAAGGTGTCCCTAGACAATCTGGAAAATGTTTTAAACTATGTAAAAGCAGAATTGGAATGACTTCCAACTCTGCTTTTTCTTATTCTTCAACTTCTGTTAAGGTTGCCGCTTTTTCAAGATATTTTTGGTAGGTACCGTCATCCTTGAGTTTTTGGATGACCTTGTCCACCACTTCTTTTAAATCAGCACTATTTTTTCTAAGGGCAACTGCATTAGCTTCGCCGTCCTTCATCTTCAAGCTGACAGTTGCGACAGCTAAGTCGGCGTTTTTAGCAGCATAGCTAAGGGCAACAGGCTCATCCATGTGAACAGCATCTACTTTTCCAGCCTGCAATTCATTGACAGCTTCACCCATATTGGTTAGGGAAGTCAATTGAGCTTTTGGCAATTGTTCCTTGACCATAGCTTCTGGAACAGTCCCTTTTTGGGCTGCAATATTAGCACTTTCAAGGCTAGTTAAATCCTTGTATTTTTCTACATCAGACTTACGAACCAAGAAACTAATCTTGTTTTCATAGTAAGGGATTGAAAAATCAAAGACTTCTTTTCTCTCATCAGTAGCACTAATTCCTGCAACTGCTAGGTCAGCCTTCCCAGTTTGAAGACTGGTCAAAACATTGTCAAAACTCATGCTTGAGATTTCCAATTTCACCCCAAGTTCATCAGCGATAGCTTGGGCCATATCAATATCCGCACCGACTACCTGATTTTTCCCGTCAACTAAGGATTGGAATTCAAAAGGTGCATAGTCAGGACTAGTCGCCACAACTAATTTCCCCTTTTGCTTAATGGCCTCAACAGCTGACTGAGAACCATTAGAACCCGACTGGCAAGCCACTAAGAAGAAACTTGCAAGAAAGCTACATAAAACAAATATCCATTTTTTCGATTTCATAAATAAACGACCTCTCTGTTGATTTTGTATAATTATAACTCTATCCAAGTTGCTTGTCAAGTGTTTTTTTGAATTTTTATCTTAAAAATATTTTTTTCATTCAAAAAAGGAGCTATCTATTGATTTCAAGCTCCTTTTTATACAGAATGACTCTATTTTATAGTTCGACAATCTTACCTGTTTCAAAGTAAACAACCCATTCACAGATATTCTTGGCATAGTCTCCAATACGTTCCAAGAAGGCAATCACTTGGAAATAATCACGACCTGTAACAATGGCATCAGGATTTTTCTTGATTTCTTCTGTAGCCAAGTCACGAATGCTATCAAAGTAATGGTTGATTTTTTCATCCATTGCTGCTACTTCATAGGCCTGATCTACTGAACCATTGAGATAGAGTTCAAGGGCTGCTTCGACGAAGTTCTTGACATCGCGACCCATTCTCTTTATTTCTTCTTCAACAGCTGGGATGCGTTGCTCCCCCTTCATACGAATTGCCGCCTTGGCAATGGAAACGGCATGGTCACCCATACGTTCCAAGTCAGATACAGCCTTCAAGACTGTCAAAACAGTACGCAAGTCCTGAGAAACGGGTTGTTGAAGGGCAATCATTTCAAATGATTTCTTTTCCAATTTCACTTCGTATTCGTTCACTTCTGCATCGTCTTCGATGACTTCCTTGGCCAAATCACGGTCATGCGTAACAAAGGCACGCACTGTCCGATTGATTTGGGATAGCACTTCTTGTCCCATTGCATAGAACTGGTTGTGCAATTTCTCCAAATCTTCTTCAAATTGAGAACGTAACATCATTTATCTCCTTATCCAAATTTTCCTGAAATATAATCTTCTGTTTCCTTGTGTTGTGGGTTGAGGAACATCTTCTTAGTATCGTTAAACTCAATCAAATCTCCATCTAGGAAAAATCCTGTCTTGTCAGAGATACGAGAGGCTTGTTGCATGGAACGCGTAACCAAGAGCATGGTGTATTTATCTTTTAGAGCATACAAGGTTTCCTCAATCTTACCAGCCGAGATAGGGTCCAGAGCTGAAGTCGGTTCATCCAAGAGAATGATTTTAGGACTGGTTGCCAAGACACGGGCAACGCAGACACGTTGCTGTTGTCCGCCTGAAAGCCCGATAGCTGAATCATGCAGGCGATCCTTGACCTCATCCCAGATAGAAGCTCGTTGCAAGGCTTTTTCAACCGCCTCATCTAGAACCTGCTTGTCCTTCACTCCATTGATACGAAGCCCGTAAACAACATTTTCGTAGATAGACATAGGGAAGGGGTTTGGTTGTTGGAAAACCATACCGATTTCCTTCCGCAATTCAACTGTATCTGTACGCGGGCTGTAAATGTTGTGGCCGTTATAAACCACTGAACCAGTTGTGGTTACCTCTGGATTAAGATCCCCCATGCGGTTGATAGCCTTTAGGAGGGTTGATTTCCCTGATCCAGATGGACCGATCAAGGCTGTAATTTCCTTGGGTTGGAAAGATAGGGAAACACTATTCAAGGCCTTTTTTTGATTGTAGTAAACGGACAGGTCTGACACCTGTAAAATCGCTTCTGTCATACTGTTTCCTTTCTATCCAAAGTGTCCTGTTACGTAGTCATTGGTTGACTGTAGTTTGGCATTTTGGAAAATATTAGAGGTCTTATCGTACTCAATCAAGTCGCCCAAGTAGAAGAATCCTGTGTAGTCACTAGCACGCGCAGCCTGCTGCATGCTGTGGGTCACGATGATAATGGTAAAGTCCTTCTTCAATTCCAACATGGTTTCTTCCAACTGAGCTGTCGCAATCGGATCCAAGGCTGACGCCGGTTCATCCATCAAGAGGATATGTGGTTTAACAGAGATAGCGCGAGCGATACAGAGACGCTGTTGCTGACCACCTGATAAGGTCAAGGCTGACTTGTGCAAATCGTCTTTGACCTGGTCCCAAAGGGCAGCCTGACGAAGAGAAGTTTCCACAATTTCATCCAAAACTTGCTTGTCCTTAACTCCTGCACGTTCATGGGTAAAAGTGATATTGCGGTAGATAGACTTGGCAAAGGGATTTGGGCGTTGGAAGACCATTCCAATGTGCTTACGCATCTCATAGACATTGATTTCTGGACGGTTGACGTCAATCCCTTGATAGAGGATTTGACCTGTGACCTTAGCAATATCAATGGTATCATTCATACGGTTGAGACTGCGGAGGTAGGTTGATTTCCCTGAACCAGAAGGGCCAATTAAGGCCGTAATTTTATTTTTTTCAAATTGCATATCGATGCCCTTGATGGATTCTTTTTTACCGTAGTAAACATGTAAATCCTTAGTAGAGAGGGCCACTTTCTCTTCAGGAAAGGTGATAATATGCTTTTCATCCCAATTATATTTTGACATGGCTTCTCCTTTAGGCAGCGGTTAATTTCTTATGTAGATAGCTTCCGAGTTTGCGGGCTCCAAAGTTAAAGATGAGGATAAAGATGAGGAGCACGGCCGCAGAACCTGCTGATACGATAGTTCCATCAGGAATGGTACCTTCACTGTTGACTTTCCAAATGTGGACAGCCAAGGTTTCTGCTTGGCGGAAGATTGAGATTGGGCTAGTCACACTGAGAATGTTCCAGTTTGACCAGTCAAGGGCTGGAGCGGATTGTCCTGCTGTATAGATCAAAGCAGCAGCCTCACCAAAGATACGACCAGAGGCCAAGACAACACCCGTCACAATACCTGGTAGGGCTTCTGGAATAACCACATGGACCACAGTCTCCCAACGAGAAATCCCAAGGGCCAGACCAGCTTCACGTTGCGTATGGTGAACATGTTTCAAACTGTCCTCGACATTACGAGTCATCTGAGGCAAGTTAAAGACCGTCAAGGCCAAGGCACCTGAAATGATTGAAAATCCATACTCAAACTGAACTACAAAAATCAAGTAACCAAAGAGACCTACAACCACTGATGGTAGTGAAGACAAGATTTCAATACAGGTTCTGACAAAATTGGTCACAGGACCTTTTTTAGCATATTCAGCTAGGAAAATCCCAGCCCCCATAGACAAGGGAACAGAGATAATCAAGGTAATAACCAAAAGGAAGAAGGAATTATAGAGCTGAATTCCAATCCCTCCGCCTGCTTGGTAAGAAGATGATTTGCCAGTCAA
The DNA here is from genome assembly GCF_948472335.1 of Streptococcus bouchesdurhonensis. The sequence continues at coordinate 522,388 of NZ_CAOKTW010000001.1, forward strand.
GAAAGACCAAGAGATGTGGGGCAAACCACGAACCAAGATATAAAGAATCAAGGATGCCAAGATGGCAACGATAATTCCTGCAATTGAGTAGAGGACAGCTGTTGCAATTTTATCTAATTTCTTAGCGTGCATAGTTTTTCTTTCCTCTTTCTTTCGTAATCAATTTAATCACACTGTTAAAGGCCAAACTCATCAAAAGCAAGACTAAGGCCAGTGACCAGAGAACGTTATTGTCAACGGTTCCCATAACAGTATTTCCGATACCCATGGTCAAAACAGAGGTCAAGGTCGCAGCAGGTGTTGTTAGTGAAGTTGGGACTACGGCTGAGTTTCCGACCACCATCTGAATGGCTAGAGCTTCACCAAAGGCACGCGCCATCCCAAAGACCACTGCTGTGAAAATCCCTGAACGCGCCGCCTTCAAGGTCACGCGCCAGATGGTTTGCCAACGAGTAGCTCCCATAGCCAAACTAGCTTCGCGGTAGTGACGAGGCACCGCACGCAAACTATCGGTTGTCATAAAGGTTACCGTCGGTAAAATCATGACAAAGAGAACGAAAATCCCTGACAAGATCCCAAAACCAGTTCCACCAAAAACACTGCGGACAAAGGGAACCACGACCTGCAAACCGATAAATCCATACACAACTGAAGGAATCCCAACTAGCAATTCAATGGCTGGTTGCAAGATTCTAGCACCTTTTGGTGAGACTTCAGTCATAAAGACTGCCGCACCAATAGCAAAAGGAGTTGCGATAAGGGCTGATAGGATTGTGACAATAAAGGAACCCAAAATCATTGGAAGCGCACCAAATTGTTTACCTGAAGGATTCCAAGTTTGTCCAAAGAGGAAATCAAAGATATTAACCCCATTTACAAAGAAGGTCGACAAACCTTTTTGGGCTACGAAAATCAAAATCATAGCCACAATGATGACAATCAAAGACAGACAGGCAAAGGTCAAGCCTTTTCCTAGTTTCTCTAGACGAGAGTTCTTTGAGGGAGAAAGTAATTTTTTAGCTAATTCTTCTTGATTCATTAGTGACTCCCTTCTAGTGCTGTCACCGTTCCTACAGCATCTTTTTCAACTTTCATTTCCTTGACAGAAATATAGCCCATTCCCTTAACGATTCCGCTTTGCGCTTCATCTGAGAGGACAAAGTTAAGAAATTCTGCCACCAATTCATTAGGCTGACCTAGTGTATACATGTGTTCATAAGACCACAAGGGCCAGTTATTGGTGGTAACATTTTCTGCAATCGGCTCATAGCCGTTCAATTTCATGCGTTTAACCGAGTCATCCACATAGGCAAAAGCTAGGTAAGAAATGGCTCCTGGTGTCTGGGAAACAATGTTTTTGACCATCCCATTTGAATCCTGTTCTTGACTCTGCACGGCCGATTGACCATCCATGATAACACTATCAAAGGTTGCACGTGAACCTGAACTTGCCGCACGGTTGATAATGGAAATGGCTAGGTCTTTCCCACCGACTTCTTTCCAGTTGGTCACTTGACCTGTGAAGATGCTACGGAGTTGTTCAGTTGTCAGATTTTCAACATCAACTTCCTTGTTCACAATCACTGCCAAGCCCGCTACAGCAACCTTGTGATCTACTAGAGCTGATGCGTTGATACCGTCTTTTTCCTCGGCAAATACGTCTGAATTTCCTACATCAACGGCTCCAGACTGAACCTGAGACAGACCTGTACCAGATCCTCCACCTTGGACGTTGACTGTTTTCCCAACGTGCAGAGAGCCAAATTCATCTGCTGCTGCTTCGACCAAAGGCTGAAGAGCCGTTGAACCAACAGCTGTCATGGATTCCCCACGATCAATCCAGCTAGCACATCCCGCCAAAGAACCTGCTAGCAAAAGAGCCGCAAGGGATAGAGCGAGTTTTTTCCTTTTTTTCACTGTTTTTCTCCTTGAAAATAATGGTGAATGCTGTGAATTTTTTCAACTATTTATTTATGTTTTTCTTTTGAAAATTGGGAGCCAACTGAAGTTCTTTGCTTAGTTTTACTAGTCATTTGCTCAGTTACCTTGCCCACCAATTTTGACTTAAAATGAAAGACAATTTGAAAAAAATCCATACTTCCACTATAACATAGACAAGCTACTTTGACTAGCATTTTCACTTGAATCTGAGGCCTTTAGGAAAATAATTTTTCAAAACATTTCCAGTCACCTTAGCAAAGCCCAAACCATTTCCTTGAACCAAAACTTGGTACCAACCATTTGGCAGACTTTCCGCCAGCTGAACGGTTTCTCCAGCCACATACTTTACAAACTCTTCTTGATCAATTTCAACCGACTGCTTGACCTGACTCGGTTTCAAGGCTAGACCAAGAGCAAAACTAGGCTCAAAGCGTTTCTTCTTAAAAGTGCCTAGATGCAGGCCATTGCGAGCAATCTTGAGCTTCCCTAAATCTGGCAAGAGTTCGGGCAAGAGATAGAGTTGGTCACCAAAAGTCTGCAAGATTCCCCTTAGATTGATTTTCAAATGTTTTTGGGCAAATTCCTGCCACAAGGCAACTTGTTCTCGGCTGAGATTGCTTTTACTTGCCTTAAATTTAGGGGCGTGATTTTCACCCTTAAACTGTAGATGGGCTACAAACTGACCTTCTCCCTTAAAATGATGAGGATACATCCGAGCCGTTTCTGGCAGGTCAATACCAGCTACCATTCCATTGATATGCTCAACTGGCAACAAGTCAAAATCATACTCTTTCAGTAGCCAATTGACAATCTCTTCGTTTTCCTCAGGTGCCCAGGTACAAGTCGAATAAACCAGACGACCGCCCTCAGCTAACATGGTCACTGCATCTTCCAGAATTTCTCTTTGCAAGCTAGCGCATTGACTCGGATAATCTAAGCTCCAATAGTCCATAGCATCTGGTTGCTTACGGAACATCCCTTCACCAGAGCAAGGAGCATCAAGGACAATGAGGTCAAAATAGCCTTTAAAAACCTTGGCCAAGCGGTCAGCAGATTCATTGGTCACCACGACATTTGTCGCTCCAAAGCGCTCCATATTTTCTACTAAAATCTTAGCCCGTTTGCTTGAAATTTCATTGGAAACGAGAATACCCTCCCCTGCTAGATAGGCAGCCAGCTGAGTTGATTTTCCACCTGGAGCAGCGGCCAAATCCAAGACTTTCATACCAGGACTGGGTTGGGCTACCTGAGCAACCATCTGGGCAGCGGGTTCTTGCGAATAGACCAAACCTGTAGCATGCTCAGGCGATTTCCCTGAAACCTTCCCATAATGTCCCCAAGGAGTTTGAGGAATGGCATCAGGAAAGGAAACTTGCGCTTCTTTTAAAGGATTGACCCGAAAGGCCGAAACCGCTTCCTCCTCAAAAGAGGCAAGAAAATCTCTTGCCTCATCTCCTAATATCTCTTCATATTTTTCAACAAATCCTTCTGGAAATTGCATTTAAGTTCTTTTCCTTTCGTAAATATAGGATTGAATTTCCTCCTGCATCTCAAGAGGGACCATCATGACCGGCTGTCTGGTTTTAAAATCAAGCGGTTGACCAGATAGAGTCACGACCCGATAGCCCAGACTTTCCCCTAAAATACTAGCCGCAGCATAATCCCATGGTTGCAGATAAGTGACATAGGTCAACAAACGCCCTGACAAAATCTTGGCAAAACTAATGGCCGCACTCCCATAGACACGAACACCGAGGACCGCTTGACTCAAATCAGCCAGCCCCCATTCGTTGGTTTCCAGCATGCCACTATTGCCTGCAATGAGAAAATCTCCAAGTGGTTTTGCTTTAAAGGGAGCTAGGGGCTTATCATTTAGACAAACTGGAAATTCTCCACCACCGTGATAACAATCCCCTTTGACCACATCATAAATCAGGCCAAACTGTCCCTGACCATTCTCAAAATAAGCCATCATAACAGCAAAATCTTCCTGCTGGGCTACAAAGTTATTGGTACCATCAATGGGATCAATGACCCAAACCTTGCCCTCTTGAACCGAAGCTCTCAGACAACCTTCTTCAGCACAAATCTTATCATCAGGATAACGGGACAAAATCTCACCCACCAATAGTTCCTGAACTTCCTTGTCCAGTCTGGTCACCAAGTCTGTTGGAGAGGACTTGGTCTCAACACACAAGTCTTCCTGCATATGGTCAAGAATGTACTGACCCGCCTTATTGACAAGCTCTTTAGCAAATTCAAATTTACTTTCCAAGAGAAATCTTCCCTTCCCCTTTTTCCTTGGCAGTCTGAACTGCTCGATAAAGCGAATAGCCACTAACTGTTTCAAATTCTCGTCCCAAACGTTTCTCTTCACTCTTGCTTGGCACAACCGCCTTGAATCCCTTATAGGAGTCCAGTAACTTTTTAGCCTCTACCTTGCTTTCATAGGCAGCTTCAACATCATTAAAAAAAGAAAGCACTGAAGCAAGTTCTTCAGTGCTCCACGACAAATCTAGTGGGTAACTATACTGTTTGTTCATTAACTAATACCAGCTCTCATTCTTGCTTCTTTTAGTTCTTGCTTACGGTAACTACGAGGGAGAAAAGCACGAATCTCATCTTCATTAAAACCGATCTGCATACGTTTGGCATCGATAATAATTGGACGACGCAAAAGACTTGGATACTGCTCAATCAAATGAAGCAATTCTGATACCGAAATACTTTCTACATCAATATCTAATTTTTGAAAAATTTTTGAACGAGTTGAAATGATGTCATCAGTACCATTTTCGGTCAAGGAAAGGATGTGTTGCAATTCTTTTCTTGTTAAAGGACTGGTCATAATATTGTGTTCCTCAAAGGGAACCTTATGTTTTTCTAACCAGGCCTTTGCCTTACGACATGAAGTACAGCTCGGTGATAGAAATAGTGTAATCATGCTTTTCTCTTCTTATCTATACTTTGCTACTTCTATTATACAAAAAAATAAAGCGCTTGACTAGAGATTTTTAGAAAAAAAGCCTATTTTTTCAAGAAAAATAGACTGTTTGCGAACGATTAACTCTTTTTAGATTTGATTAATTCATTCTTGACAATAGTTTCGAATCACATACCTAATTGATTTATGCAAAATAAGAATATCTTTCGTTTCACTTCCTACGGCTTTTCAGGTATAGAAAACCAAAAAAGCTTTCATAGAGGGCAAAAAAGAGGAGGAAGGCATGGAGGAAAAAGGTCTCTGGTAAAATCAGAATAACAGGATCCTTGGCTGGGTCAAAAAGCCAAGTATCATCTCCCACAAAGAGAATTTGATGGAAAAGGGTAAAGAATTGGTCAAAACCAATCAGAACTCCCCCAAGCCCAATCAGTAAAGGCAAGACTACTAGAACCAAAAGCCCTTTACTAAATAGAGATAAAAAGCCCTTTTTCACAATTCCTTTTACAAAGACATAGAAACTTGGCAGTGTCACTAGGGCAACTAACTGTACCAAGTGAAAGAGATTCTTAACGACTGCAAAGTGGTGCAAACCAGCTGCTGACGAACGAAAATCAGGCATCTCTAGGACCTGACTAAAAGGATTGGTCAGGTAATTCATCAAGATATGAAAGTTGTACTGAATGGTTTCCGGTTTTAAATAGACCCGATTTGTTAAATTCAGCCACTGAATTTCCAATGGATAAACAATCCAAGCCAGATAAATAGTCAGAAGGATTGAGAGGGAAAGGAGAAAGAGCATAGAGGCCCAAAAGTTCAGTTTAGTTTTCATCAAAATCCCACTCCGAAAGGCTAGACACCACATGAGTCGGTGCGATTGGTAGGTCTGCTACTTCTTCTGCCTTAGTGAAACCTGTTGTCACCAAGAGCGTTGGAATGCCATTGTCAATCCCTGCTCGGATATCTGTTAAATAGTTATCTCCAACCATAATCAACTCTTCCCGTTCCAAGCCTAAGTGCTCAACTGCCTTGTCCATGATGATAGCATTTGGTTTCCCAATATAAACAGGCTTCACTCGTGTTGCTACTTCAAGCAGGGTAATCAGCGAACCAGCACCAGGCAAAAGACCGCGTTCTGTCGGGATGTTGAGGTCAGGATTGGTTCCGATAAAGTGAGCTCCCTTTTGGATAGCCAGAGTTGCTGTCGCAAATTTTTCATAGTCGACTTGCCAGTCCAGTCCTACTACCACATAGGCAGGATTTTCCTTGTCTTCCACATAACCAGCCGCCTTGATGGCTTCCTTAAGCCCTGATTCTCCAATGACATAGACTGTCTTTTCCAGTCCCAAGTCATTCATGTAGTCGATGGTTGCCAAGGTCGCTGTGTAGACAGTCGATAGGGGCGTATCGATATTAAAATTCTGAGCCAACATATCCTGAACACTCTCTGGAGTGCGTGTTGTATTGTTGGTCACAAAGAGATAGGGAATATCCCGCTTTTGCAATTCATGGACAAAAGCCTCTCCTGCTGGGATTCGGTCTTTCCCCTTATAAATAGTACCGTCTAAATCAATTAAATAGCCTTTATATTTCATACTTTTTCCTAATCTTTTTTTATTTCTTGCCAAGTGATGATAGCTTGGGCATTGGTAGCACCATCGCTTGTAATTTCATGCTTGCTTTCCAGTCCAGTCCGTTCAACAGCCGATGTAATCACCCCACCTGGTCGAACTTCCTTGACATACTTGAGGTTGATTTTTTGGGGAATATACTGGGTCAAAAATTCCGCTCCCATGACCTCAAAAATCCAGTCCAGGTATTTACTGTTGTTGACATGGCCATTCATATCCAAGTCGTAAAAACGTACATGGTAATCCTTGCTGACTGGCTCGTCCAAGGACTCATACTTTGGTCCGCGGATAAGTTTTTTATCAAAATCAGACTGGTAAGGAGCCACAATCTCAGGTTCGACAGCATGGACTTTTCGACTGTCTCGGTCCATGAGAACAAAGGTCGCCATCATGTGAATGAGCTCCTGCCCCGTTTCATCATAAATGGTAAAGCGACGATAGCAAAAGAGTCGATTGTAGCTCAAAGCTTCCGTTTCGATGGTGATTTCTTCCGCAAAACGAGGCAAACGATCCACCTCAATATCATAGTCTGTGATAATCCAGACCAGATTATAATTTTCCAGAATAGCCTTATCACTAACTCCCAATTCAATCGACTGCATCCCTGAAACTTGCAAGGACAGCAAAATTACATCTGGAAGTTTGATATGACCGTTCATATCCGCCATATCAAAAGGAATCTTCATTTTCATTTGATAAGTTAAGCCCATGATCCTACTCCAAAATAAATCGTTCTGCTACAGTGTCTCCTAAAAAGAGACCTCTTTTTGTCATGCGAACTCGGTCACCCTCTATTTGCATGAGACCTTGTTGCACCAAGTCTCTGACAATTTCTCCATAAAGTCCATCGAAAGACCGTCCAAATTTTTCCTCAAATCTGCTCATTGAGACACCGGATTTTTTGCGAAGTCCCAAGAACATTTCTTCTTCCATTTGCTCTTTTTGACTCAGGTGTTCTTCTATGATACGAGCATTGCCTTCCTCAACCGCACTGAGATAATGACGAATGGGACCATGATTTTTATAACGAACACCATCGATATAGCCAGAGGCCCCAGCACCGATACCATAGTATTCAGCATTGTCCCAGTACATGAGATTGTGGCGACTTTCAAAACCGGGTTTGGAGAAATTGGAAATCTCATAATGCTCAAAACCTGCTCGCTCCAGCTCTGCGATGATGTAATCAAACATCTCAGCTTCCAGTTCCTCCTTAGGCAGAGGCAATTTCCCTCGTCGCATACGATTCATAAAGACCGTGTGATTTTCCAAAATCAAGCTATACAAACTCATATGAGGAATATCCAGTCCAATAGCCTTAGCCACATTTTCCTTTACTTGCTCCATGGTCTGACCAGGCAGCGCATAAATCAAATCGATAGAGATATTGTCAAAACCAGCCAATTTAAGACGGTCGATATTTTCATAAATATCCTTCTCCAAATGACTGCGCCCAATCTTTTTCAGCATCTTGTCATCAAAGGTCTGCACGCCTAGCGAAACACGATTGACAGCCGAGTTCTTCAAAACAGCAATCTTATCCGCGTTCAAGTCACCTGGATTGGCTTCAATGGTCAACTCTTCCAAGACTGACAAGTCCAAGTTTTTAGTCAAACCATTCAGTAACACCTCCAGTTGCGGAGCTGACAGGGCTGTCGGTGTACCACCACCGATATAAAGAGTTCTCAACTTTTGAATATCATAAGAACGAAACTCTTCCAGCAGATGCTCCAAATAGCTATCAACTGGCTGGTTCTTGATGAAGACCTTTGAAAAGTCACAATAATAACAAATCTGGGTACAAAATGGGATGTGCACATAGGCTGACGTTGGTTTTTTCTGCATAGTAATTATTATACCACAAAGACAGGCTACGAGAAAAAAATCACCATCTCCAGACATATAGTTCGTCCAGAGATGGTGATGGTTTATTCTTCTGTTATGTCAATAACAATCTCTTCTGATTCATCAAGAGTTTCGGCCTTTTCTTGCCATTGCTCCTTGAGATTATTGAATCGATCTTTTGATGCTTCTGTCGCCTGGCGAGCACATGATTTGGCTTGAGCAAGTACACTGTCCACAGTGATTTCACCTGACTCAACCTGTTCTTTGGTTTTAAGAACAAAATCTGTAGCCTGCTCCTTAACTTCTGTCAGTTTTTCACAGATCCGCTCCTTGGCATACTCAGGATCTTCTCTCAAATCATCTAGAAAATCTTGAGCCTGACTGCAAACTTGTTTGCCCTTGTCGCTTGTTAAAAACAAGGCAAGAGCTGCACCTGAAATGGTTCCTAAAAGGATTGAGGATAGTTTACCCATAAGAATTCTCCTTTTTTATTTTTTGAAAAATTTACTTGCTACACGAAGAGCTGACAAACTTGCACCAGTCTTAAGTGTTTTTGAACCAGCTGAGGAAGCTTTCTTGCTCAAGACACGCGCATGGTCATTGAGGTCTGAAACAGATAGAGATAAATCTGCCACTGCACTAAAGAGTGGATCAATCGTTGCCACCTTGACATTGATATCATCTGCCAAGACATTGACCTTAGCCAGCAATTCATTGGTATGATGCAAGGTCACATCCACATCTGAAGTCAAGGTTTTAATCGTCTTCTCTGTTTCATCGATAACACGTCCAAGCTTTTGTACAGTAATGATTAAATACACTAAAAATACAATCAAAGCAAGGGCTACAAGAATATATGCAACTTCTAACATTTAGTTTTCCTCCTCTGAAATATAGTAAGGGGCCTTCTTTCGATTTTGATATAGAATGATAAAAATACCAAGACCGATAAGGACAACTGATAGCCATTGAGACACTCGAAGACCAAAGAACATGAGACTATCTGTCCGCATACCTTCGATGACCATACGACCGAAACCATACCAAATCAAATAGAAAGCAGTGATATGACCTCGTCTAAGGCTCTTCCATTTTCGTCTAAAAATCAGAATCAAGGCAAATCCAAGAAGATTCCATAGAGACTCATAAAGGAAGGTTGGCTGACGATAGCTCCCCTCAATATACATCTGGTCACGAATAAAGCCAGGTAGATAATCCAGATTATCCACTGCTGCACCATAGGCTTCTTGGTTAAAGAAATTGCCCCAGCGACCCAAACTTTGGGCAATCATGACGCTAGGCGCCGCAATATCTAGGAAATCCCAAGTATTGATGAGTTTACGATCAGCAAAGATATAGAGTACAATAGCCCCAGTTATCAAACCACCGTAAATAGCCAAACCACCATTCCAAATGGCAAAAATTTCTCCCAAGTTCTGACTATAGTAATCAAAACGGAAAATAACATAATAGAGACGTGCTCCTAAAATAGCCAAAGGAAAAGCTATCAGGATGAAATCTAAAATATCGTCTGGTATGATCTTCTTTCTAGGTGCTTCTTTCATGGTCAAATAAACCGCAAGAATCAAGCCTGTCACAATACACAAGGCATACCAACGAATGGCTAGAGGGCCTAGATGAATAGCAATTGGATCAAGCATTAGGCACCTCGTTTTGAGCAATAAGATTGGTCAAGCGTTCTTCGAACAAACGAGTCGCATCAAAGCCCATTTCCTTGGCACGATAATTCATGGCAGCAGCCTCAATCACAACAGAAATATTACGACCTGTTTTAACTGGAATACGAATACGAGGAATAGATACGCCAGAAATTTTAAGTTCCTCTGCATTGTTTCCAAGACGATCAAAAGTTTTATGTGTATCGTAATTTTCCAAATAAACAGCCAACTGGACTTGTGAAGAATCCTTGACGGCACTCGCACCGTAGAGGCTCATAACATCGATAATCCCAACCCCACGAATTTCAATCAGGTGTCTCAAGATTTCAGCCGGTTCACCCCAAAGGGTAATCTCGTCCTTGGCAAAGATGTCTACGCGATCATCTGCTACCAAGCGGTGACCACGTTTGACAAGCTCTAGACCTGTCTCACTTTTACCAATTCCACTATCGCCCTGAATCAAGACACCCATACCATAGATATCCATCAAGACACCGTGCACACTAGTACGTTCCGCCAAACGAGAATCCAAATAGCTAGATAACTCTCCAGACAATCGACTGGTCGCCGTACGGCTAGTTAAAATAGCAATCTTACATTCTCTAGCTGCCTTTAGCATCTCCTCAGGAACCACCAAACCACGAGCAACAATAACCGCAGGTGTCTCAGGTAGAAACATTTTTTTCAAGACTTGGTAACGGTTGTGAGAGGACATCGAAACGAGATAGGACCACTCCTTCATTCCCAAAAGTTGAATCCGCTCAGGCGTATAATAGTCAAAATAGCCCGTCATTTCAAGACCAGGTCGCGTAATGTCCGCGGTATTAATTTCCTTTTCAAGTAATTCTGGTTCGCCATAGACAATGTCTAGTCTAAGCTTTTCAATCACTTCTTTTACTAAAACCGACATCATTTCCTCCTTCAATCGAGTTCTTTTTACTATTATATCAAATTGTCCTTAGAAGTTTCAGATTTTTGCAGGCTTTGAAGTATTTATTTATACTCAATGAAAATCAAAGAGCAAACTAGGAAACTAGCCGCAGGTTGCTCAAAACACTGTTTTGAGGTAACAGATAAGACTGACGAAGTCAGTTACATATACCTACGGCAAGGCGACGTTGACATGGTTTGAATTTGATTTTCGAAGAGTATTAAAAGAAAAAAGACTAGATTTCTCGAGCCTTTCATTTCTAATTAGAATTTTTTACGTTTACGAGCTGCTTCTGATTTACGTTTACGTTTTACAGAAGGTTTTTCATAGAATTCACGTTTGCGTGTTTCTTGAAGAGTACCAGCTTTAGTAACCGCACGTTTGAAACGACGAAGTGCGTCGTCAAGAGATTCATTCTTACGTACTACTGTTTTAGACATTTTTTTCACTCCCTTCAAGTTCAAGATCTATTCTATTTTACACGTAAAAGGAATAATTGTCAAGAAAAAATGCAGGTTAATTTTGATTATCTTCAATTTTAATCTTGTTGTTAATCTTGTTAAAATTGATTAACATTTATAGATGGAAATGATATAATAGTGACACATATTGATTAGCAAAAATTAGTATTATTTAGAAGTGAATCTATACCATGAAAAGAATCATAAAAATTTACCCTGTGGTCAGTATTTTAGTTGTAATTTGTTTATTGCTAGGAATTCTTACTACCTTTTGGGGAAGTGTAATGTATGATTTATTTGCATTTCATTCAAAGCCAATTTATTGTTGGCAATACTTTAGTGGTACATTTATGCATGGAAGTAAAGAAGCACCAGTATGGTTTATATGGTTTCATTTAGTTTTAAATACTTTAATGTTACTTCCTTTTGGTGGGCTATTGGAGTATAAAAGGGGATCAAAATATGTATTTTTAGTTTTTATTACTTCTATGGTAATATCTTCAATTGTATTCCATATATTAACACAGAATCAAGAAATTCAGGCATCGGGTATCTCTGCTATTGGCTATGCTTTTGTAACGGGTGGGGTGATGAATATGTTTAGTATATGGAAAAATTTCAATTTAGGATTAAAACTATTTTATATCCTTTTAATCGTTCTATCTCTCACCATGCTTCTACCAAATATAACAGGCTGGATTTCAACCTTTCTTCACATGTCAGGAATTGCCAGTTATATCATGGTTTCCAGCATCAACAACTATCGACTGTCTTAATAAAAATCGTATAGTATCATAAAAAATAGTCAATACGATTATATCACAGTTTACAGACATTTAATAATTTTCTATTGGATACCTTTTTATATGAAATATCGACAACTGTTACGGGAATTTACAGAAAAATTTCTTTTAGCAGGATAGTGAACATTTGAAGTAAAAAACCACTCACTCCAAAGAGCAAGTGGTTTTTATACTTTTTATTTTTCAAGTAGGCTGAGCGCTTCAGCATCTGCGATGATCGTCACATCAGGGTGATTTTGGAGGCTACTTGCTGGGAGATTCTCAGTCACTGGGCCAGACACTGTTCCGGCAATGGCTTCTGCTTTCGACTCACCATAAGCAAAGAGAATAATTGACTTGGCATCCAAGATGTTTTTAATTCCCATTGAAATGGCTTGAGTTGGAACGTCTTCAATCTTGTCAAAGAAGCGCGCATTGGCTTCAATAGTAGACTGGTCAAGCTCTACCAGATGCGTTTGACTGTCAAATGGAGTACCAGGTTCATTAAATCCGATATGTCCATTGCGACCGATTCCCAAGATTTGGAGGTCAACTGGATGGTCAGCCAAAATTTGGTTGTAGCGTTCAACTTCAGCTTCAGCATTGTCCTTAACCCCACGAGGCAAGAAACTTTCTTTAAATGGTTTTTGGTTAAACAAGTTTTCTTGCATGAAGTAACGGTAAGACTGTGGATTATCTCCATCAAGTCCTACATACTCATCAAGGTTGACACTGGTTAAATTTGAAAAATCAAGGTCACTCTCAACAATTTCCTTGTAAAATTCAAGTGGGCTACTTCCTGTAGCAAGTCCTAGGGTTTGAGCTCCATTGGCCAATTTTTCCTTCAAAATCTCAAAAGCAACTTTTCCACCCTCGATTTGGTTTTCAACTTTAATAACTTTCATCTTTTTATCCTCCGTTTCAATCTATATTTATTATATGGTATAGACCAATTTTTGTCAAGTGAAAACGATTTAATTTTCAAAAAAAGAGCGTCCAAACTTGAAACATGTTATAATGGATAAGATTAGAACTTAGAAAGAATGAACAGATATATGAATACAGCTGATTTTGATTTCCACTTACCTGAGGAATTGATTGCCCAAACGCCCCTTGAAAAACGGGACGCCTCTAAACTCCTCATCGTCAACCGTGAGACGGGAGAAATGCAGGATAAACACTTCCACTCTATTATTGATATGCTGGAACCTGGTGATGCCCTCGTTATGAACGACACCCGCGTTCTCCCTGCCCGCCTCTATGGTCAAAAGGAAGAAACTGGAGGCCATGTGGAACTTCTCCTGCTCAAAAATACTGCTGGAGATGAGTGGGAGGTTCTGGCTAAACCTGCCAAACGCCTCAAGGTTGGCACTCGTGTCAGCTTTGGTGATGGTCGCCTCAGCGCTGTCGTGACAGAAGAATTGACCCACGGGGGACGTATTGTCCGCTTTGAGTACCAAGGAATTTTCCTAGAAGTTTTGGAAAGTCTGGGTGAAATGCCGCTACCGCCTTATATCCATGAAAAACTGGATGATCGTGAACGCTATCAAACCGTCTACGCCAAGGAAAGTGGCTCTGCTGCAGCACCTACTGCTGGACTGCACTTTACCAAAGAACTGCTGGCAGAAATCCAAGCTAAGGGTGTTCATCTAGTCTATCTGACTCTTCATGTCGGACTAGGAACCTTTAGACCCGTTTCAGTTGACAATCTGGACGAACACGAAATGCACTCAGAATTCTACCAGCTTTCTGAGGAAGCGGCTGCCACTCTTCGCTCTGTTAAGGAAAATGGGGGGCGTGTCATCGCTGTCGGAACCACTTCTATCCGCACTTTGGAGACTATTGGTTCCAAGTTTGATGGGCAAATTCAAGCAGATTCTGGCTGGACCAATATCTTTATCAAACCTGGGTATGAGTGGAAGGTCGTGGATGCCTTCTCAACCAACTTCCACCTGCCAAAATCAACTCTGGTCATGTTGGTTTCTGCCTTTGCCGGCCGTGAATTGGTCTTAGATGCCTACCACCATGCCATTCAAGAACACTACCGCTTCTTTAGTTTTGGCGATGCCATGTTTATCTATTAATTTCATAATGAAAAAACGCATATTATCAGGCATTATAAAAACTTGATAGTATGCGTTTTGCTATGGATAAAAATTGAGTTAATTTATTCTCAAGCTCGGATCTTTCAAGCTCTGAACACTGGCATTGATCACCGCGCCGACAATCAAAATCTTAGCGATGAGAATAAACCAGAACATCATGACCACCACGACGACGGAACTGAAAAAACGCACGTCCACTAGGCGATTGACATAATTGTTAATATAGACTGAAAAGATATTGAGCAGTAAGACCAGGGTCAACAAGACAAAGACACTACCTGGCAACACATAGCGAATCCGTCGGACCTTAACATTGGGCAGGAAATAATAAAGCATGACCAAGATTGCAAAAATCAAGGCATAGACCAAGGGACCTGATAGGTCTTGCAGATAATCAAAAAGAGGACTATCCGATTTCCAATAGCTTTTGACAAGGTTGAGGAGCATACGGCCAAAGACACTCAAAAACAGAGCTAAAGCAAAGAGAATCTGCAAGCCAAAACTGACAAACAAACTCATGAGTTGATGGGAAATCATTCCACGATTTTTTGATACTCCGTAAGCTTTATTAAAGGCTTTCTGCAGGAAATTCATAGATTTTGAAAAGGTCCAGAGGGCTGACAAAACCGCAAAACTCAATAAACCCGTTGACGGTTGGGTCAGCACTTCTGTAATGATCTTTGCGACCACATCATACATGGTATCCGGCAAGAATTCATTGACAACCTTTAAAAAATTAGAAACTGGAATCTGAAAATATGGGAGGATATTAACTACCACCAAAAGCAGGGGAAAAATCGAAATCAACCAATAGTAGGCTACAGCAACACTGGTCAACTCACTATCTGATGCTTGATAATAATGCAAAAAAGCTTTTAATAAAGGCTTGTCTATCTGCTCTTTCCACCACTTTTTCATGTCACACTCCTTCACTTATAATCTTGATTAATTTCTTCTTACCAATTCCACCATATCATAAGGCAGAGTATTGGCAGCTTCCTTCAAGGAATAGTTCTCTAAGTTATTCACATTTTGTCGTAACTTCTTGGCATACTTGGTCGTAATCAATCGTTTTTCTTCATATTCGAAAATCAACTTGCGCTCCAGATAATAGCCTCTCAGCATTTCATCGATATTGTTGGGCTTTACACGATTGATAACCCGTTCGACAAAGGCACCACTGGTGATGATAGCTGTTTCTCGGAGACGAGAATCCTGCATGAAGCTAATCAAGGAACTCTTATAAACACCTTTTAGGTTCTCCAAACTTTCAATAATCATCTCTGTATTTTCTAGATAGAGCTCTGCTATTTGGTCATAGTCAAGGGCTCTGAGTTTCTGCGATTCTTCATTTTTCCAACTACGGAAGGTCTTGCCAAAGGTAAAGACTTCATGAAGGAGAAAACGTAAAATCCGCAAGGAAACAAGGAAATAATAGGTCAAACGTGAAGCAAACTTGCGATTGATACCTTGTTCCATGTTTTTCAAATAACGTTGGTAAACCCGATAAGCACGCTCACTCATCTTGCCTTCTTCGTAAGCCTGTTCTAAACCATCACTTTCAATACTGAGGATGAGAAGTTTTAAAGCCTCCCAGTCTTCTTGAGCCCCCTTATTTTCTTGACTCAGGATGAGATTTTCAATACGTCCATGGTAATTGTCAATAGCCGCATAGAGGGGAAGTTTATTTCTGGTGCCTTCCAACTCTTTTTCCAACTCTAGCGTTACTTCATTCAAAATGCCGATATGCATGAGATAATCCTTGCTTTCTTCCTGTTCATCAGAAAGATGAGGCAAGACCACGAGGCCTGTTAAAAAGCTTACAAGCGTCACACCTGCGACAAGGAAAAGTAAGAGAGGATACTCCTGCTCTAGATTACTTGGTATCAGAAGGATCGTAGCAATTGACACCGTTCCCTTGACACCTGAGAAAGTCAAAAGAAGCATGTCCTTCATATACTTATTTAGCTTTTTCTTGAGACGTCTAGTCCTATAGGCATAATAGCCATAAATCATGACAAAACGAATGGCAAAGAGGACAAATGTAAGGGCTATAAGAGATACCAATAAAAGTAAGGAATTATAGATTGGATTGGTCAAGATAGGTTCTGCTATCATTTCCAGCTCCATCCCTAAAATCACAAAGACAGAACCGTTGAGCATAAAGTTCACTGTATGCCAGACCGTCTCGGTTACTGTATCCACTTGTGCTTCGAGGAGCGTAATTTTCTTAAAACGGCTTGCCTTTAAAATCCCAGCAACTACAACGGCAATAATCCCTGAAACGTGGACTTCTTCTGCTAGGAAGAAGGTCACCAGAGGCAAACTCAATTCTAATAAAAGTTCGCTGGCAATATCCGTTGCTCTCACACTTAGCAAGAAGCTATGGAGGAAACGGTTGGTCATGGCTGTTAAAAAGCCAATTAAAAAACCGCCTAGGATTGAAAAGATGAGCGAACTACTCGCTTGGCCAAGGGAAAAGGCTCCAGTTGTCCAAGCTGTCAAAGCTACCTGAAAGGCAACCAAGCCAGAAGCATCATTCAAAAGTCCTTCACCTTTAAGGATATTGGACACGCGCTTAGGAAAGCTAAACCGCTCCGAAAGAGAGGCAAAGGCCACCAAATCCGTAGGGCCAAGGGCTGCCCCAACAGCCAAGCAAGCCGCCAAGGGAAGACTGAGCCAAAGAAGATGGGCCAAGCCACCCAAACTCAGGGTCGAGATGAAAATCACTGGAAATATGAGATAAACAATGATTCGCCAGTGTTTTAAAATAGCCGTAATATCTGCTTCCTCCGACTCTCGGAAAAGCAATGGCCCAATAACCAGTGCCAAAAACAACTCTGTATTGAGGTGAAAGTCGGTATTGGGTAAAAAGAGACCAATCACAATTCCCAGAAGAATTTGCACCAAAGGAAGCGGCAAAAAGGGCAGGAGCTTATTGGTTGTACTTGAGACAATCAAAACCAGTAAAAATAGGATGAGGTAAATCAATAATTCCACGCACGTCCTCCTTAATCTTTTTTACAACAAGATTCAAAAATCTCCTTCTGCTCTTTGATTTTTTGGTCAATCTTGGAACAATCTTTGTGCTCAATTTTTCTCTGACACCGTTCCATCTCAAGAGCAACTAATTTTTTCTTGATTTTAAGCATTTTTTTGCTCATATGCGCTTGGTCTAACACACCCACCGCTCGTTCATGGTGAGTTGATTCAACAAAATTCTGGCGCATGGCATCCAGCTTTTCACGTAGGTATTGTTTATCCATGTCTATATCTCTCTAATTTTTCAATCATTACTAAAAATGGTGGGTTGTTGACTTGGTTTAAAGTTCGGTAAATAGCAGCTGTGTACTCTTGTTGGTTCAACTGGCTAACAAAATTCAAGACAGCATCTCGCTCAATATCTCCTCCCTCATGACCATAGTAAATCATGATAGCAATCCGTCCACCTTTGACCAGCAAACGACACAGCTTTTCTAAGGCTTCAATGGTAGTCTGAGGTTGGGTGATGACGGACTTATCAGCTGACGGCAGATAACCCAGATTAAAAATCCCTGCCTTGACTTCTGTCACAAACTGGTCCAGTGTCTCATGGCCTTGTAAGATTAACTGGGCATTTGTCAGGCCAGCTTGGTTCAAACGCTCTTGCGTCTTTTCCAAGGCTTGCTCCTGAATATCAAAGGCATAGACTTGCTTAGCTAGCTTGGCTAAAAAAAGCGTGTCATGACCATTTCCCATAGTCGCATCCACTACGATATCCTCTTTTGTCACTACCTCAGCTAAAAAATCATGTGCCATCTCAAGTGGTCTTTTCATTTTCAAACTCCTGTTTTACAGCCTTACATCCTTGAACGCTTCCACGACGTCGCATTTCAGTTTCAATAGCATTTAGCACTTCCCATTTATTGAGGCTCCACATAGGACCAATCAGCATATCTCTAGGTGCATCTCCTGTGATTCGATGGATGACAATATGCTTGGGAATGATTTCCAATTGGTCGCAGATAACCTTGACATATTCGTCCTGACTCATCAACTGCAAACGTCCTTCGTGGTAATCTCGTTGCATACGAGTATTTGTCATAAGATGGAGCAAGTGCAGTTTAATCCCTTGAATATCATTGTCCGTAACACAGCGGCGGACATTTTCAATCATCATCTCATGGGTTTCACCAGGAAGTCCGTTGATCAAATGAGAAACAATCTCAATCTTGGGATACTTTCTCAAACGCTTGACCGTTTCCACGTACAATTCATAGGAGTGGGCACGGTTAATCAGGTCAGAGGTTGTTTCATAAGTGGTCTGCAAGCCCAATTCAACCGTCACATGCATGCGCTCCGATAATTCAGCCAAATATTCAATGGTTTCGTCTGGTAAACAGTCTGGGCGCGTTCCAATATTGATTCCTACCACACCTGGCTCGTTGATAGCCTGTTCATATCGCTCCCGAATCACTTCCACCTTTTCATGGGTGTTGGTAAAATTTTGAAAATAAACCAGATATTTCTGAACATCCGGCCACTTACGGTGCATAAAGTCAATTTCCTTATAAAATTGCTCACGGATAGGCGCATCCGGTGCTACGATAGCATCTCCAGAACCTGAAACCGTACAAAAAGTACAGCCTCCATGAGCCACAGTCCCATCACGATTGGGACAGTCAAATCCCGCATCAATCGGGACTTTAAAGGTCTTTTCTCCAAAGAGTTTTCGATAATAATCATTCAAGGTGTTATAAGATTTCATAACTTTCATTATAACAAAAAACATCTACAATCTCAAAAGCCTGACTTTCCTATAAATTCCTCTGTTTCTCGTTTCCATTAGCGATTTTTTATGATACAATATGGGTATGATTTTAATGAAATTAGCATCTATTTTATTATTGATACTGACCTTGGTCGTCTGCATTATCATAACCAAACTTTTTAGATTAAAAAAACTAGGACGAAACTTTGCGGATTTGGCTTTTCCAGTCTTGGTATTTGAATATTACCTTATTACAGCTAAAACCTTTACCCATAATTTCCTCCCTAGACTGGGCCTAGCCCTCTCAGTCCTAGCCATTATTCTCGTCTTTTTCTTCCTTTTGAAAAAACGTAGCTTTTACTATCCTAAATTCATCAAATTCTTCTGGCGTGCAGGATTTTTATTAACCCTTGTCATGTATATCGAGATGATTGTTGAATTGATGGCTCTCTAGCTGAATCTTATATGAGACATAAAAAATAAAGGATTTAACCCATTCGACATGGGTTAAATCCTTTTTTCTGGTTTAAAAATCGTTTGAGCAGAGCGTTTCCAAGCGATACTTCTCTTGTCTCGCTTGGGAACACTGCACAGAATAAATCTTAATGAGAAAGTTACATTCCTCAAATCAATCTTATCCTACCCACTCACCATTTTCATTTACTTGATATCCATCCGGAGTTACTGTATTGACAGCAAGAGCTCCATTTTCATCAACATAATACCATTTGTCTCCAACTTGGAACCATTGACTTGTCTTCATCGAACCCGATGCATCAACATAGTACCACTTACCATCTTGATCCAAAATCCACTCATTAGATGACATAGCCCCTGATTGATTCAAGTAATACCATGCACCTGATTGATCTTTAATCCAGCCAGTTTCCATTTTTCCTGTTTGATCAAAGTAATACCAAGTGTCTCCATCTTTGACCCAACCCTTAGCCAAGTCTCCATTTTGTTGACGATAATACCATTTACCATCTTCCTTGGCCCAGCCAGGTTTTTGGCTTTCTTTAGCAGGAGCTTGTATCACAATGTTCGGAGCAACTGATAGATGATTTTTAAAATCTGAACTGTTACTTGTCACACCATTATTTGATGGATTTGGAATGAGAATATTTGGATTCGGATTTGCTCCTGGTTTTTGTTCCGTAGGTTGACTGCTACCATTGTCTTGATGTCCACCCGCAGGTGTCTCAATGTTACTTGTTTTCTTCTTAGTACCTACCAACAGAATTCTATTTACAGGTTCTTCCAGAATCTCACGTGATTTTTCTTCGTGCTTGCCATCAGTCGTTACTTCTGTATAGATACGTTCCTTACCAACTTTACCTTCTTGCAATAGGCGAACTTCTCCTTCAAGCAGAGTATCGTCTTTTTGTTCAAGAGTTTGGAAGTTTAATTCTTTGTCTACCACTTCAAGACTAGGCAAGTCATATTGAGCAGGAGCTACAAGTTTTCCATCTATCACTTTTTCCTTAGTCAATTTAATTCGGTATTCTTTGACATTCTTACCACTCTCTGATACCAGACGGACTAATACAGGAAGATTTTCTTTTCCACTATCCACAATTGTAGATGTAACTTGATCTTTCCCTTCTACAGTGATTTTTGGACGTTCCCCTTTATAAATCAATTCATAATCGAAACGATTTTCAGAGAAGTCAGGAAGCTCTTTACCATCTACTAAAATTCTTCCCTCTGTGCTCTCTTTTGCAAGCTCACTTGGAGCTCGGAAACTTAATTCAGTTAGTGCAACACCATTTTTATCTTCTTTTCTGTCCATACGCCATCTCATAGCTTTGGTAGTTACAGGTTTAAATGTTACATTGATCTCGTCTCCAGCTTGAATTTCTTTGTCTGCATAATAAGGAACAAGTTCCCAATTATCAGGGTTATTAAATGGATGATTTGATTCGTAGCTGTAGTTTGAATAGTAAACCGGAACATCAAAGTCAGGACCGATGTATCGTTCCAATACGAGTTTAGCTGGGGCATCTGTTCCACTATCTGCAAAGAAGTTTAGTTTAGCTTGTGAAACCTTTCTATCCACAATTTTACCATTCTTTTTAAAGATAACACCAACTGATACTTCTGGATTAGCAGATGGAGTAGCGGACCAGTTTGTCCAACGGTTGTCTTGATTTCGGTCATTATCATTTAAATAGTCTACACGGTCGTTCGAATTATCATCCAAATCATTAGTAGCTGAAGCAAAAGCCTGACTATGAGTAGCAAGATAATCTGGATTATCAGAAAGTGATCTACCGACCTTGTCCGTTACTCGAACAGATAATTCTACTGGGACTTCACTACCAACTACATGGCCTTTAATTGTATATTCTCCAGCCTTGCTTAGGGTAGAAGCAGGAACTGTTTCCCATTCAACTGCCAAATCTTTTACGTCATAACCGCTCTTACCTGCGAAATAAACAGGAACCTTATTTGGCAATTCCAAAGGTTGACCCAGTTGCAACAATTGAGACTGTTTAGCAGCAGCAATTGGTTTACGAGCCAACAAGTCTTTATCTTTTGTAAAGTGAAGGTTGTATTCTCCAAGAATATCGCCATTTTCTGCTTTCACAATAACACGGACAGGATCGCCCTCTTTCACGCTAGGAACCACTGTAGCAAGGCCATTATTTGTGATACTAGCTGTTACTTCTGGAATTTTTCCATCACTATAGTCTAAATAGTAATCTGTTAAGTCTGGATTAAAGTGAGGAAGATCTTTTCCAGCCACCTTAATCTTAGTAGTTGCCTCTTTAGCTGGTGCTACCTTTTTAGAGAAAACTTGTAATTCTGTAATGGATGTTCCAAGTTTATCATCAGCTCTGGTCATGCGAATACGTACCGCGTAGGTATCTACCTTGTCAAAACTGAAATGATTCATTTCTCCTGCTTTTAACTGATCTGGAGCCTTAAGATTTGTGACTGGTTTCCAATTTTTACTGTCATTAAATACGTGGTTTTCACCCTCTACATAACCAGGATTCTTCGGTGCAGTTGGAGCTTTTTCACCAACATAATACTCAATGACGTAAGATTTTGGAGCACCTACACCACTATCTTCATAAAAGGCTACATTCAAGTTATCAACCGAACGTTTTGTCAAAATACCTGAATCTCCAAAGAGTACCCCTACTGAAGCTTCTTCAGAACGTTTCCAGTTTGACCAACGATTTGCAGGCTGATCACCGTAAGAAATCACTTTATCATTTACATTAGATACTGGGTCATAAGAATGAGAATCTGATGCAAAGGCAAGTGGTAATTCTGAACCTGTCCATTGATCTGAAATATTATTGCCAATTTCTGTTTGATTGGATACACGAACATGTAATTTCGTTGTCAGCTGCGTTCCCTCCACATGGCCTGTTACAGTAAAGATTACTTCTTTTGCATACTGGCTTGCATCAATAGTATCCCAAGCCACCTTAGCTGAAGATACTTGGCCATTTGAATAATAAGTACGGACACTCTCTGGCAAGCTTGGTGCTTCAGCAATTGGTGTTGTAATGCTCACATCTTCAACTGATACAATTCCTTCTACTGATACTGTCGCACGCGCTTCTTGATTCAATCCTTCAACCTTACCAAGAACTTCGAAAGTATGATAGTGATTTAATTTTTCAGATGGAATCGTATCCCAAACCACCTTATGAACTTTTGGAAATCCTTTATCGTACTCAACTGTTACTGTCGATGGAAGATTTGGTGTTTGGTGCAAATCTGTCACAAGGTTAACTGGACGAATAGCCTGGACGACTTTCTCTTCAGTATTTGCT
Organism: Streptococcus bouchesdurhonensis; assembly: GCF_948472335.1. The sequence goes on from NZ_CAOKTW010000001.1 coordinate 545,248, forward strand.
GCAATCGTTAGAGGAAGTTCTCCCTTTGCACCTTCATATTGAGCTTGTAAAGTGAGGCTACCTGGTTTATGCAACTCTAGCATTCCCTTATTAACAGAGACTCCTCCCTCGCCTTGGCTTGAGAAAGTCACCTTATCGGTTGGTAAAACAGCTTCAGTTCCATCCTGATAACGGGCTAAAACTGTCATTTTAACAGTTTGATCTTCTTTGAGACTAGCAGCTTGATCCACTCTGAGACTCAAGCTTTCAATTTGTGGAGAATCAACAAGGAACTGAACCGCATAAGTTTGTAATTGTCCACCATCTTTAGGTTGAACATAGATACTAGCACGCATTCCATTTGACTCATTTGCCTGAACGACCTTCACATCAGCATTTTCAGCACTAGCACTGACTTCTGGAATTTTTGCACCATAAGAAAGTTTATGATAATGGACAGGATGTTCATTTGAAAGTTCCGTAACGCTTTCACCACCTACTGCTATAGTTGGTGTAACTTGAGCCAATTCCTTACCATCATCAACTATCAAAGTAGCGTGGATAGTTCTATCTCCCAATTGGCTAGTCATCTGGATATGTGCCCCTGGAGTAGACAACTTCTCTTGATCTTCTGGTGAAATTTCCCAATTTTCAACTTCGTAATTGTGAATACGACCATCTGATGAAACAAGTGAAACAAGTTTATCCACAGAGCTCAAGTCTGTTCCAGGTGCCATGCGTTTAACAGCTGGAAGTTCATTTGCAATTGTAAGAACTTCAACACGAGCCTCAACTTCACGCCCATCAGACACACCTTTTATAGTTACAATTCCAGCTTGACTGACATCTGCTTTAGACCAGGTTACAGGACGTTTTTCACGACTACCATCACTATAGACAAATGGCACTGTCTGAGGCATTTTAAGTTTTTGACCTAAAACTGTCCGAACTTTTGGTATTTCTGTTCCTAAAACAGTTTTTTCTGACTGGTCTGACTTACCTGTAAAAACTGTAACTTGATCTGATTTCAACAAGCCTGAATATGCTGTAAGGGTAAATTTACCTGCTTGATCAGTCGATTTAACAATCGCTACCCCTTTACCATTAAAGGCTCTACGAATCCAAGAACCATCTGCTTGTTCTTTATAACGTTCACGACTAGCTTGCTCACCATTATCCACACCAACCAGTTGACCTTGTCCATGAAGTTGGAAGTGAACTAGATTGTTAGCAGTTGGCACAACATTACCCTTGCTATCTACAATTTCGTAATAGATATAAGTCAAATCTTTTCCATCTGCAGCGATTGCATTTTCTTCCTTAACCAAACGGACACCTGCAGGTTCACCAGCAGTTACAATCTTATCACGAGCAATTTCCTTGCCAGACTCATCTCGAGCTACCGCTTCCAAAGTTCCTGGTTTATAAGCGACTTTCCACTCCAAGTATAGCTCTTGAGGATTTTCACCTTCTTGATATGTACGACCGTCACTTGTTTGTTTTTTGTTGAATTTTTTAAGACCTAGTGACTCATTATTTAAGAACAACTCAACACTAGCAGCATTGGAATAAGCTCTAACTGGGATTCGATTTTCAGCATCTGCAACATTGTCGGCCAATTCAGTCTTTTCCCAGTTCCAGTGAGGAAGTAAATGAACCATTGGTTTTTTCTTGGCAGAAACCCACTGACTTTGGTAGAGATAATAGTCATTTTTTGGAATACCTGCGGTATCAACAATACCAAAGTAGGAACTTTTTACTGGTGTACTATTTTGATTGTGCCATGGTGTTGGTTCACCAATATAATCCGTACCGGTCCAAATGAATTGTCCAGCATAGCCTGGATGATCTCTATCGAAGGTCCATGATGCTGTAGCAGTTTTACCCCAACCAACACGATCATTACCATAATCGGATTGTTCGTAATTACGCCAATATTGGTTACTTCCTACCCACTCACTCTCTGGATGGAAATAACTTCCTCTTGTACGAGTTGCTGAAGATGTTTCTGAACCATAAATGAGCCATTTCGGATGTTTCGCATGAAGAGTTTGATAATTTTCTTCAGAGTAATTCAATCCAACTGCATCCAGTTCATCTGCAATCTTTTCATGGTCCCCAGTTCCATCTCCGAAACGGAATTTATCAGCTCCCATGGTTACATAGCGTGTCTTATCAACAGATTTCACCACTTTCACCAAACGTTTGACAGTTGCTAGTGAATGGGCTTTCCCATCTGCTTCACCGATTTCGTTACCAATAGACCACATGACAACAGCAGGATTGTTTTTATCTCTTTCTACCATTGTTCGAAGATCGTAATCAGACCATTTTTCACCTTTTCTTGCCTCTGGATGGGTAGCATCTTTTTCAAAGAAACGACCATAGTCGTATGGTTTCTTACCGCCATACCAAGTGTCAAAGGCTTCTTCCTGAACTAGCAAACCAAGCTCGGCTGCAATTTGCAAGGTCTGAGGACTTGCTGGATTGTGAGTCGTACGAATCGAATTCACTCCCATTTCCTTCATCTGTTTCAGACGACGGTATTCTGCCTTATAGTTTTCTTCTGCTCCTAACGCTCCGTGATCATGGTGCAAGGAAACTCCATGGAACTTGATGTGTTCACCGTTCAAAGAGAATCCTTGGTCTGGAGTCCAGTTATAGTAGCGATAACCAAATAAATCTTTTTTAGCATCTACAAGCTGACCATCTTTATAAACACGAGTTACCATCTCATATAAAGCAGGTTTATCAGATGACACTGTCCACAATTTTGGTTTTTCAACTTCTAATGCTGAATCCAAATGAAGGGTTTGTTTTGCTTTTAGAGTTTTACTCTCAGTTCGAACAAGTTCTGTAACTGCCTTCCCACCTCGTTCAAAAATTTGATACTCTGCTACAATTTCATGGTCTTTATTGTCTGTATTAACAATTTTACTGCTTACTTGGGTTTCAACTTTTCCTCCTTGTTGACTTTCTAGTTTTGGAGTTAAAATAGTTGTCCCATTTTTTTCAACATGAATCTTGTCTGTTACTTGTAATGATACGTCTCGATAGATACCACTTCCTGAATACCATCTACTACTTGGTTGCTTATTAACTGCATGAACAGAAATAACATTTTCTCGCCCATCTTTATGGAGATAGTTACTAATGTCATATGAAAATTGATTGTAACCGTTTGGATAGTGACCAACTAGTTGACCATTGACGAATACTTGTGAATCCATGTAAACTCCATCAAAGGTTACACGAACATCTTTATTTAAGTCCTTTTCGTCTAACTTAAAGGTTTTCCGATACCAGCCATCTCCACCATTCAGTTGACCACCCTCGTTTTGAGCTGGAGAATCATGGTCAAAATCAAAATGAATACTCCAGTCATGAGGAAGATCCATTTTTTTCCATGAAGTAATATCTGCGTCTGGTTTAACAGCTTCCTTTGCATTGGCATTTAGTTTAAAGTGCCAATTCTGGTTGAAGGAAATGTTTCTATCTTCAATTAACTTATCAACTACTTCATTCGTAGCAGATTTGAATTCTTGCTTATCTTTTGAAACAGAACGATCTTGTGATTCTGCTTTATTTGTTTCTTCAAATTTCTTCTTATCCTCAGATTTATTTTTATCTTCAGATTTATCCGTTACCTCAGTCTTATTTGTTTCTTCAAGCTTCTTGCTATCCTCAGGCTTGTTCGCTTCTTCTGTTTTGTTTTCGACTTCAGCCTTACCTTCTTCTGAGGGAACTACTTGATTATTAGCCGCTGAAACTAAAGGTTGCTCTGCTTGAGGTTTAACTGTAGTATCACTACCATCCGCATTTTCCATTAGAGATACATTTTCAGCTTTAACAGGTTGCTCACTGGCTTTTTCAGTCATAACTCCTTCAGCTTTATGTTCACTTGAAAAATCAGTAACTACCTTGTTTTCAGGTTGGTGCTCAATCCTATTTGTTGACACAATCTCTTCAGTATTTTCGTTGGCATATACCGAAGAAGCCTGACTAAGGCTCGCCCCCAATAATAGAGCACATGTTCCAATAAGCACAGAGCAAGCACCGACTGAAAATTTTCGAATACTATAGACTCTCTTTTTGTTCCAATTACCTTTTTGCATGTAATCCTCCTATTGGTAACCGCTTTCATTTTGTCTGATAGCAAGCTACTTATTATATTTATCTTATAATACGATTTTATAACCAATAAAAAATTTGTCAATCGAATACAGATAAAAACAATGTTTTGGATTGGTTTTTATAAAAATTGGAGAATTTCCAGAGAGTATCGTAGCGAAATTTATTATAACAAATACGACATCGGACTCTACTTGACATTTTAAAAAAGAATAGCTTTTTACTATCTCAAACAAAAATATTTTTTCTTATCTTAACATAATGTAAAATCAAAAAGTAAACTAGAAATAATCTTTTACCACCAAAAATTCTTTCTTACATTTTTAGACATAGAAAAAGAGCCAACAAATATTTCAGTTAGATCTTGACTTTGTTCATTCTTCCTTCTTATTTTCCTTCTTTATCAGGAAATAGATAACCAATACCTACACAAGCTAGGACACCTGCTCCAATCACCAATCCGCTTGAAATTGGCAAAAGGTCCAAAATTGCATTCGCAATGATAAAGGCAATAATCAAACACATCAGACTAGCCTTGTAATCCTTTTTCAAAAGATTCTCTAGAGTGAAAAAGAGAAACAATCCTACCGGAATCAGTGACCAGAGGTTGACATCTAAACTTGGCCAGCCTACAGAACCAAAATACAATACTGTCGCTGCTGCTACCAAAAATACAATCCCCAATAATTTTTTCATTTGTTTATCTCCAATTTCTTTTTTAGGAACTTGAGTTATCTGATAGTGACACCTCACATCCCTTACAAAAAACATTATAGCAGAGGAGTTTTTCAAGAACAAGGCCTTTTGCCTATCTGGTCTAAATATAAGTCTAAGTGGTTCAATAGTTAAGATAAAATAAAAAGAAACCCAGTCGAATGAGTTTCATCACTTTGCCGATTGCAGGGTTTGAACCTGTGACCTTCGCGTTACGAGTGCGGTGCTCTACCAACTGAGCTAAATCGGCGATTACACTTACAGTATAGCACTCTGAGGATGGATGTCAAGGAATTTTCATTCCTATTAGAAAAAGCCTGTCCTGAGACAAGGCTTTGAGTTTCTTCCTCTTAGGATCCTGCACTTTCGTAGGCATCCAAGCCCCTATCCCAAAGTTTAAGGGAAATGACAAAGAAAACCAGAGAAATCAATATCAAACCTCCGACGTTAAAGATTACATCCTTGTCCTGCAAGAAATAGCTGGCAGGATAGTAGGCCGTAAAGGCAAAAGGTACAATAAAACTGATTAACCATCGAAGAAGCGAATTGTAAATAGAAATCGGATACTTGGCAAAGTCATTAAACATATAAAAAATGTAAATCATGGCACCTGACTGCTTGGTCCAAAAAGCGATACTAGCTGTCGCGATTTTCAAGGAAGTATAAATCAAGGTCGCAAAAGGAATACAAACTAGAAAAAGCAGGAATTTGGGAAGAGTCCAAGCAATGCTAGTCACTGTTGTTCCCAGTAGGATACCACCAACCAAAAGTTCGCCTAAGGCATCAATCTGAAAGGTTTCAACTAGGATGTGAAAGAGGGGATTGATAGGACGAGTCAGATACTTGTCAAACTCACCTTTTCTCACCAAGCGTTGCCCTAGCGCCCAGAGATTATCAAAAAAGAGATGGTCCAACCCCTTAGGAATCAAGGAAAAGCCATAGATAAAGGCGATTTCTTGAAAAGTCCAACCTTCTAGGGATGGAATATGTTGAAAAATGACATTGAGAAATAAGAGGTTCAAGCCTTGAGTTAGAAAAACTCCCAGCACACCAACCACAAAATCCACCTTGTATTCCATGATTTGTTTGATGTATTGTCTGATAAAAATCAGATGCATGCGTTGATATTTTTTCATACTAACCTCCCTGAATGGTAATAAAGGACTGGACTCGTTTCCAAATCAACTGAGACACCCCCACCATCACTAAGAGCCAGAAAAACTGCAAAGCGAGTGCCTGAAGAATCTGACTAGCATCGTATTTCCCAACAATAATCATAACCGGAGTATAAATCAAGGATGAAAAAGGCAGAAAGGACAAAATATCTGATACCACCTTGGGAAAGAAAGCCAAGGGAATTAAACTCCCAGACATAAAGGCCACTATGGAAGTCTTTAGTAGATTGGAACCCCATAGATTTTTAAACACAAAGGCAGAAAATCCAAAGCAGATATTAAAGAAAAAGTTAATCAGGTAGGCTAGCGTTAAGCTAAAAAGATATAGAGCAGTTAAGCCCAGCACTTCTACAATACCTTGCCCCGATAAGACTTTCATCAAAACAATGACACTTAAAAATGGCAGTCCAACAGATATAAAAATCAACCACTTGGAACCAAGTTCAGTGAAGAGATAAGAGGCCGCAAAATGCACTGGTCGCAACAAACGCATGATGATAGAGCCATCCTTTACCTCCTCCCCAATCATAAAAGACGAATCTGACTTGGTCAACAGATTAGTCACAAAACTCATGATGATGTAGAGGGTGATATCTGCCATACTGAATCCCTGAATCAAGGACTCCTGCGAGGAATCAAAGACTGCCTTCCAGAGATAGAAAGCCACAAATGCTCCCATCACATCACCAATCCGATAGAGAAGAAAATTGACTCGATAGGTAATCAACTCCTGAATCCCTGCATTGATAAAGGGTTTATAACGTCTCCACAATTTGACCATCTTAGAGCTCCTTTCGGTAGAAGCGACGGATAATGTCCTCGATATCCGTATCCACCATCTTCAAATCTCGGATGTCAAAATCAGACAGGGTTTGCTTGATAATGTCCGCCGACTGGTAGCGGGAACTATCAAATTCAATATTGAGACTATTTCCTTGTCTATCAACGGTCATATCAGGCAAGCCTTCATAGTGAGAAGCGAGATGACTTTGCCCTGGCACCAATTCAAAGGATAGAGTCTTCATCTTGCCAAAGGTCTCCTTGAGCTGACTCACCGTTCCATCAAAAATCTCCTGCCCCTTGTCAATCATGAAAATCCGATTACATAGCTGCTCAATATCACTCAGATCGTGAGTCGTCAAAAGAATGGTTGTTTCTTCTTCCTGATTGATTTGGGTAATGGCCCGACGAATGTTATCCTTGACCGAAACATCCAAACCAATGGTCGGCTCATCTAAAAAGAGAACCTTGGGATTGTGGAGCAAGGAAGCTGCAATGTCCGCCCGCATGCGTTGTCCCAGTGAAAGAGTTCGCACAGGGTCCTTGATAAAGTCCTTCAAATCCAAGACTTCATTCAAAAAATCCATGCGCTTATGAAAGAGCGAGTCTGGCACATCATAAATCTCCTTCAAGACCGTGTAGGTCTCTTGTAGAGCCAAATCCCACCACAACTGGGTTCTTTGCCCAAAAACAACCCCAATATCCTTGACATAATCTTGGCGATTGTTCTGTGGAATCTTGCCATTAATCCGACAAAAACCAGATGTCGGTTTCAAAATCCCAGTCAGCATTTTAATGGTTGTCGACTTCCCTGCACCATTGGCTCCTATAAATCCTAAAATTTGTCCTTTTGGAACCTCAAAGGTCAAATCCTTGACCGCTTCAAAGGTCTGCTTTTCAGGATGAATAAAGGAGCGCAAAGCCCCCTTCAAGCCCGGTTCCTTAACAGTCTTCACAAAATTTTTCTGAAGATGTTCCACTTCTATCATTGCCATATCTATCTCCCTATGCAAGGAATAGCAACATTGTATTTTTGACTACAAGTCTTCTAAATCCTTACTTTCTATACCTTCTACATTTTATTACTACAAAAGGCTTTATACCAACCTATTATAGTCCAATAAAAAACAGAATGCAAGCGTTTGCCTAAAGTTTATAAAATTAGAGATTCCTCTCTTAAAATAATACTTTTATTCAAAAATTCTGGCTTGATAGTTTCCTTAAAACACAAAAAACCCACCCAATGGGCAGGTTCTATCTGTATTATTCAGCTAGATTAAGCTTTACCTTCTGAACCGAATACGTCGATACGTTCTTCAACTGATGCTTGGATAGCTTTTACACCATCAGCCAAGAATTTACGTGGGTCGAAGAGTTTTTTCTTGTCGTATTCTGCTTCGTTTGCTTCGTAGTCACGAGCAAATTTACGAGTTGCGTTAGCGAATGCGATTTGGCATTCAGTGTTAACGTTAACTTTCGCAACACCAAGTTTGATAGCTGCTTGGATTTGCTCATCAGGGATACCTGATCCACCGTGCAATACGATTGGGAATCCTGGTACAGCTTCAGTCAATTTTTGCAAATGATCAAGGTGAAGACCTTTCCAGTTTGCTGGGTAAGGACCGTGGATGTTACCGATACCAGCTGCCAAGAAGTCGATACCAGTTTCAACCATTGCTTTAGCGTCTTCGATTGGAGCCAATTCACCATCACCGATGATTCCGTCTTCTTCACCACCGATAGTACCAACTTCAGCTTCCACTGATACACCATTTGCATGTGCAAATTCTACAACTTTACGAGCTTTTTCAAGGTTTTCTTCAACTGGAAGGTGTGAACCGTCAAACATAACTGAAGTATAACCAACTCGGATACACTCAAGTGCATCTTCGTAGTGACCGTGGTCAAGGTGGATAGCTACTGGTACAGTGATACCCATTGATTCAACAAGGTTAGCGATCAAGTTGCGAGCAACTTTGTAACCACCCATGTATTTAGCAGCACCCATTGAAGTTTGGATCAAAACTGGAGCTTTTTTAGCTTCTGCTGCGCGCAAGATAGCTTGAGTCCACTCAAGGTTGTTTGTGTTAAATCCACCAACTGCATAACCGTTGTCACGAGCTGCTTGGACAAATTTTTCTGCTGAAACGATTGCCATTTTATCAGGCCTCCTGTATATTTTTATGGGTCATCCCATTTACATTGTTCATTTTATCACTTTTTGACAAAAAAATCTAGTTTTTCCCGCAGTTTCGATTGAATTTCTTCTAGCTTCATCTATGTAAACCCTTTCTCTGCCTAGTCTTGGGCAACTTTTGGAAAAGCTATGAAGAAGGTTAAGCGGTTCTCTTGCATTTCGAACCGGTAAGGTAATTTTTCATGTTCTAATAAACTTTTAACAACAAAGAGCCCCATCCCCGACCCCTTAGCCTTGCGACTAGCATTGTCAGAAAAAGACTGAGCCAGTCTTTCTTGTTCTTCAGGACTACAGCTATTCTCGATAAAAAGTTCCCCTTCTCTTTCGCCAATGCGAACCAAGCCACCTGGAACAGAATGCTTGATAGCATTGCTGATGAGATTAGATAGGATTAACTTCATCACAGATGGATTTAGATAAGCCTGCTGGTGGTTCAAACTATTGTCAATCTGAAGTTCTCTCTCCTTGGCTAGCAAGACATAATCTTTGACTAGAGTCTGCGTCATCTGGAGGAGATCTATTGTTTTCCTATCATCTCGTAATTCCTGCACAGAAGAGAGGGAAAGTATCTGCAGAACATGGTGATTGAGCTCATCCACAATCCCTAAGGCCACTCCCAGATAGCGGTCTCTATCCTTATAACGACCGACATTTTCTTTCATGTTTTCGATCAGAATTTTCAAACTGGCCAGAGGTGTTTTCAATTCATGAGAAGCCCCTCGCAAAAATTCGACCTTCATCTTTTCCAGCTGGAGAATGGCTTCATTCTTGTCATGCAAGTCCGCAATGACAGTTAAAAGGTGCTGGTAAAGGCTATTGATTTGTTCCTTGAGATCCCCAATCTCATCCTTAGAATCCACGCGCAATCGCACTTGGGCATCCAAATCCATCATCCGACGGGTCACCCGCTTGATTTCCAAAATCGGGGCAACAATGGTCCGAGCATAGATGTAGGCTACCAAGAGGGAAATCAGAAAGGAGGCCAACAAGGTATAGGGCAGAAATTGAAGACTAATCTGCTCTGCTTCCTTTTGCAAATCCATGGAGGCCAGAAACTGGAGAGTCATGCTTCCACCGTCTTGTGTTTTCACCTCGCGCTCCTCAATAAAGAGGGAGGTGGTTTGGCGGTCTGTATCCAAAGGAAGACTGTCCTTAACCTCCAACTTGTCCTCGGTCATCTCGCCCTTAACGGCCCCCTTGATATCACTAGTCTGGGAATACAAGTCTAATACTTGCTCGATGCTCTGCCTATCCTTACCTTCTAGGGACTGGGCAATAGCTGTCGCTTTCTGGCCAATGGTTTCCTGACGATGGCTCAGATAAGTCGAGGGAAAGAGAAAATAAATGGCTAAATGAAGGCAAATAACCAGAACACTAAAAATCGAGAAGGTGTAGATAAATATCTTTGTAAATAAACCTGTTCGTTTCATTTTCGCTCCAATTTATAACCAACATTGCGCACAGTGAGGATGCAGTCCAAATCTAGCTTTTTCCGCAATTCCTTGATATAGACATCAATGACACGGTCAAAGGGAACCTCATCTGTCGCTTTCCAGACCGCATCGATAATCTGAGAACGAGTCAAGGCCCGGCCTTCATTTTTCACCAAATAATCAAGAATTTCCAACTCTTTAGCATTGATGGCTACTTCCTCACCTGCTAGGCTTGCACTGTAGCTTTCAAAATCCACTTTGGTATCCTTATAGGAGAAGATTCGCCCCGTATCATAGTAGCGCTTGAAAATCGCATCTACCCTCACTTTTAAGAGGGAGAGGGAGAAGGGCTTTTCCAGATAGCCATCTGCTAGCGAAGCAAAGGCACTCATCTTGTATTCCTCATCCTGAAAAGCTGTCAACATCAAGACAGGAACCTGACTAGTTTTACGAATCTCAGCTAGGACTTCTAGGCCATTGAGCTTGGGCATTTGGATATCCAGTAAAACCAAGGCTACTTCATAGCTAGAAAATTGCTCCAAGGCTTCCTGACCGTCCGCCGCTTCAATAGTTTCATAGCCACAATCCGTTAAATAGTCACTGATCCCTTCACGGATCATCTCTTCATCTTCTACAATTAAAATTTTCATACTTTAACTGCTCTCTATTTTTTATTTTTCTTAGAATAAATACCTACTCTATTTTTATTATAGCCTCTTACTAACCTTTTGTCTTTAAGAAACTTTCTACTAGATAAAACAAAGAGAGCCTATCGCTCTCTCTGCTCACATTTGGCTCTCTATGGAATGAAAATTATTTAGCTGCTTTTGAAAATGTTACAACGTAGTTATAATCTTTCCCATTAGCTTGATATACATAGTCCTCTTTAAAAGTATAGCCGCGTTTGCTCAACTCTTCTTTCTTAGCATCAACTTGGCTCTTAACCGCTTCTTTCACCTGTTCATTTGTTGAACCTTCCGTGACTTCAAGAGGAGTTCCATTGATATCTCCTAGGAAACCTGCAATATCTTTCATTTGATCAAAGTTATAAAAAACATTGACTTTGACCTTTTGAGGAGCTGGCTGTTCTAGACTTCTACGATTTCTGCTAGCGCGTGGTTGAACTGCTGGAGCCATTCTGAAACCTGAAGTTCCTGTAGCCTCCTTAGTGAATGTAACGACATAGTTATAATTTTTCACAGTAGTATCTTGTTCAAAAATAATGTCATTTTTCACATGATACCCTCTAGCAGCTAGGTCTTTTATCTTGGCTTGAATTTTTTCTTTTACTAATTCTTTTGCCTGTGCTTCATTCGTTCCAGCAGGAATTGTGACAGTATTATCTTCTCCCGGGTCAGATAGGAAGCCATGAATATCTGGCATTCCTGCGAAGTTATAGCTAATATTGACAGTTCCATCTGGTTCTGATGTTGAACGTGCCACTCTTCTTGCTCTTGCTTGAACTGATGGGGCATTTCTAAAACTTGAAGTCCCTTCTGAAGTTGAAGAAGGTTGTGCTGGAGTTGTTGCTGTAGCTTCACCTGATCCATGACCTATTGCTGTACTTCCATCATTAATAGTAGTACCCTCATTACGACCATTTGTTAAATTATCTTTATTATAATTTGGTGCTGGTAATTCTTCACCTGGAACATTAATCTCATCAATCTTAGTTTGATATTCATCCGTAGCGTCTACTGCTGCATCGTGATCTTTAGCATTATTTATCGCTTCTAATCCTGCTTCTTTTAAATCTTTTAATTGAGCTTCTAACTTAGCTTTTTCTGCTTCATCTTTAACTTTTTCAATTTCACTAAGTTTTGAAGCCGCAATTTTTTCAATAACATCTTTTCCATCTTTTTTTGCTCCCTCAAGTTTTTCATCTTTAGGTGCTACTTCTTCAGACGGAGTTTCTTCTTTGGGTGTTGCAACTGGCTCTTCCGCTTTCGGTGATGGAGCTGATGGTTCCTCAGCTTTCGGTGTTGGAGCCACTGGCTCGTCCGCTTTTGGTGCTGGTGTCGTTGGTTCTTCTGCTTTCGGTGCTGGGGCTGCTGGTTCTTCCGCTTTCGGTGCTGGTGTTGCAGGTTCTTCCACTTTCGGTGCTGGTGTCGTTGGTTCCTCGGCTTTCGGTGCTGGCGCCGTTGGTTCTTCCACTTTTGGCGTTGTAGCCGCTGGTTCCTCCGCTTTTGGTGCTGGCGCTGCTGGTTCTTCCGCTTTCGGTGCTGGTGCCGCTGGCTCTTCTACTTTTGGCGCTAGAGCTGCTGGTTCCTCGGCTTTTAGTGCTGGCGCTGCTGGTTCTTCCGCTTTCGGTGCTGGTGCCGCTGGCTCTTCTACTTTTGGCGCTGGGGCTGCTGGTTCCTCGGCTTTTGGTGCTGGGGCTGCTGGTTCCTCAGCTTTCGGTGCTGGGGCTGCTGGTTCCTCAGCTTTCGGTGCTGGTGCCGCTGGCTCTTCCACTTTCGGTGCTGGGGTTGCAGGTTCTTCCACTTTCGGTGCTGGTGTCGTTGGTTCTTCGGCTTTTGGCGCTGGTGCCGCTGGCTCTTCTGATTTTGGTGCTGGTGCCACTGGTTCCTCTGCTTTTGGCGCTGGTGACACTGGCTCTTCCGCTTTTGGCGCCGGTGCCGCTGGCTCTTCTGATTTTGGCGCCGGTGCCGCTGGTTCTTCTGATTTTGGCGCCGGTGCCGCTGGTTCCTCTGCTTTCGGTGCTGATACTGATGGCACTGGAACTTCAGAACTTGGATTTGAAGCTACAGGTTGATTTGTAGCCCCTGTATTTGAAGGGGCATTGTCTGTTACTGGACTTGATTCACCTGAATCAGCACTAGTTGTAGCGCCCAGTGATGGAGTATTTGAAACTTCTTCCCTTGTTTCTGCTTTTAGCGTTGCTGTGACTGAGGTTTCTGATTTCGATGCCGGAGATACTGACTCTTCAGCTCTCGCTGCTGACACCACTGGTGTTTCCACAACTACTGGTGTCGTTTGTTTAACTGTAGTAGTTTGCTCTCCAGTTACAGTATCTGTCTTTGTTTCAACTTCATAACTTTGACAGCTACCAGAATTATCAATTGACACTCGCTGTCTTTTGACTTCTGTATTTCCATCTTTTAGAAAAGTCTCTTCGCTAAAATACAATTTATTATTGACAAAAATCAAATCTCTATTTGCAATACGATTTATCTCAACTAAACTATCAACAGATAGTCCTGTTGCTCCACTAATAGCACTCAGTGTATCTCCCCACTTAATAGTGTAGTGTGATAAATTGTCTATATTTTGAATATCAGCTTTTACTTCTGCAACTGTTCTGGCTACCCAAACACCATCTTGTTCGTTAGCGGAAACAGTTGGAGCTAAAAAGCCCAGTCCCAATAAAATCACACCTGTCGCAACAATTGCACCAGTTCTTAATTTTCTAAAGCCACGTAGGGATAATGTCCCTCTAACATTTGTTTGTCTCATTGTTTTCCTCACTATTTTATATTTTTTAAAAAGGCAAACTCAGCCACAGTAGGCCCGTCTACCTTTGCAGTCTGGATAGGTATCTACAGGTTTTCTATTTATTTAAAAGCAAATTATGAATAAATTTTTATGCATATTTGAATATAGAAATTGCAAATTATCCTTCCACTGAATTCAACGATTTTAGTATATCACATACACCAGAAAAAGTACAAAGAAAGCAACTGAAAGCAATGATTTTCACCACTGCTTTCGACTCTATTTTGAATTGTTAAATATGCATTCTCTATCCACCATTCTGGAATAGAAAAACAAGATGCAATCTTTATTCCAGACTAATTTTTTTAAACTTATTCACCATCCAGCAAGAGCTCTTTTGGTTGTTTTCTGAGGAGATTGCTTGAAGCAAGCGCCATAACGAGAACCACTAGAACCAAGGCTAGGACAAAGACGATGATAAAGTCTGATGTCTGAATGGAAATATCTAGGCTCGACAAGGTCTTGCTAAAGCCATCTACTTCTGCGCCACCACCAAGGTTAGAGGCCTGTGCAGCCTTGCTGGCTTGCTTGGCAACACCTGAAGTCACATTGGTAAGAACAGTATTTCCGATTGCACGAGCAGTGTAGCTGGCTAGGAAGTACGCAGAAACGAGAGCAGGAATGGCAATCAAGATGGATTCAGTAATGAATTGCCCCAAGATACTTGCCTGCTTGAGACCGATAGAAAGGAGAATTCCCACTTCCTTGCGACGGGCATTGATCCAAAGACTAAGCAAGAGGGCAAGGAGAAGAACTGAGAAGCTCAAGCTACCCCAGAAGAGGAGGTTGGCCATCTTATACATGCCAGAGATGGATTGCTCTAGAGCTGGGTAGTTAGAGGAGCTCTTCACCAGTGTGTAGCTCTTCCAGTTGATACCACTGATACCATTCAACTCTTTCATGACATCATCCAAATTCTTGTCTGCTGTTACAAAGAAAGTTGCATCTCCATAAATAGCTGTGTCTTCTGTGTATCCATAAAGTTTCGCAGCAGTGTGAATGTCTGTGATAGCTGTGTTTTCGTAGAGTTCTTGCGAGTAGGTTACTGCTGACTTATTGTGACCATCAAAGAGTCCCTTAATTGTCACTTCAACTGTTTCCTTGGCTCCTTTTTCATTGTCTGCATCATAGACATTAGAGTCCAATTTGACCTTATCTCCAACTTTCCAGCCGTGTTTGGCTGCCAAGTCCTTGTGCAGGAGGATCTTGTCTTTGTCGTCGTTGGTTAAGTGCTCACCTTCGACTAATTTATAAGATCCAGAGACAAACTTGTCTTCTTTGGAAGAGTCATTGACACCAGTGATCATCAAGCTGCTTCCAAAATGTTTAGCACGATCAGGTGTTAGATTTTTCTTGGTATCTGGCGTTTCAATCAGGTCATATCCAGTCAAATCCCCGATAGCGTTGATACGTTTAACATAAGACTCGATGGCCTTGTTTTCAGTGATTTTTTTGATATCTTCACCCTTGATATTCCCAGCACCACGTGGCGTACCTTGATTGACGCGACGATTGATTTGCATGGAGAAGCTATTGGTGATATTTTTAAAGGTCTCCTGAGAAGCCTTAGCAGTAGCTCCCTTGATCGACAAGCCGACCAAACTCAAGCTCGCCATGAGGAGAATAATCAGGAAGATGACAATCGATTTGAAAAACTTCCTTGTAACATAGGCAAATGCGTTGTGTAACATAGGTTCCCTTTCTAGATGTTGTTCTATTTTATAGTTCTGATACTCAATGAAAATCAAAAAGCAAACTAGGAAGCTAGCCGTAAGCTGTACTTGAGTACGGTAAGGCGATGCTGACGTGGTTTGAAGAGATTTTCGAAGAGTATAACAGAAAAAGCTCATATTATTTCGTAGTATTGCGAGTTTCAGTCAGTTTCTTATCCTTCAACTCAAGTGTAATATCTGACGCCTGTGCCACTTCTTTACTGTGGGTGACGACGATCACACATTTACCTATTTTCTGGGCAAGTGATTTGAGCAGTTCGACAATATCTCCAGCAGTTTTAGGGTCCAGATTTCCCGTTGGCTCATCCGCTAGAATCACTGGAGCTTCTGAGACCAGACTACGAGCGATAGCAACACGTTGCTGTTGACCACCTGATAACTGGAGAACATTCCGCTTGATCTGACTTTCATCCAAACCAAGCTCAAGAAGTGTATCCTTGCTTGCCTTTTTGTTGACCAAGCGGATATTTTCCAGTGGAGAAAGATAATCTATCAAGTTATAATTTTGAAAGACCAGGGAAATATGGTGCATGCGATGGTAAGAATAGCCCTTCTTACGAATATCCTCTCCTTGAAAAAGGATAGAACCTTCAACAGGACTATCTAGACCAGCAAGGAGGGACAAGAGTGTGGATTTTCCTGCTCCTGACTCACCAATAATACTGTAAAATTTCCCGGGTTCAAAATTATAATTGATCTGATATAGGACTGCTTCAGCAGTGTTCTTATAACGGTAGGTAATGTCTTGTAATTGTAATAAAGTCATGATTTCTCCTTCTTAACTGATAGATGATAAAATTTCTTTCGGCGATTTTCTAAATAAGAATAGGAAACAAAGGGCTACAGATAAGCAACTAAGCAGAACTAGAAAAACATAGGATTCTGCAAAAGATAAGATGCTGGTTGATAAACTGCTTGTTTTGGCTAGTGTATCTTGTAAGCTTGCCTGATCTCCACTTGCTAGGACAGTTTGGAGCAGATAGGATGTAATGGCATTTCCAGCGATAAAGGATGGAAGCAAGGCACCGAGAGATACCAAAACTACCTCTAAACAGAATTGTAGGAAAATCGAACTCTTGCCTTTTCCAAGTGCCAGAAGAATTCCCACTTCGTAGACCCTTTCTCTCAACCAGAGAGACAAGACCAAAATTAAGGCTCCGGCTCCTGCTATCAACATCCCATAAAGGAAGATGGTCAGAAAGGTTTGGAAGGTAGCAACTGAGTCTTTGATTTGTTCAAAGGCCTTGTTTTCCTTCTCGACTTGGTAGCCTTGATTCTCCAAAACCAAGTTTTCTACCTGATTCATGAGTCCGTCCATTTCCTTAGGATTTTCTACATAAAAGCGTGCTGCACTGACTAGAGGTTCACCATTTCCCAAAAGGGTTTGGCTACTTTCATAGTCTGTAAAGACCTGGTTTTCACTGAAGTCAGAAGACAAACCTGTAAATTTCTCTTGTTTTTTACCAGAGAAGATTCCGACGATTTCAAACTCGACAGTTTGTCCTTTACCAGCTTCTGACTGACCAGCATCTAAGGCAATCTTGTCATGAAGCGAAAGACCGTTCTTCTTAGCCAACTCTTCGTGGATCAGGATTTTCCTTGAATCTCCTTTTTGAAGATGTCGCCCTTCTTTTAGATTGAAAGCCGAACTGGTAAAGGTCACATCCTTGGATGAATCCTCAAGAGACGTTAAGCTAACCAAGTTCTTGTCTGCAGCTGATAAATCATCACGCTCCACGCTCTGCTCGCCACTCACCGCTTCCTTGTCTTTTAGTTTTGCAATCGTCTCCAGTTCAGGAGAAACATTTTCCAGTCCCTTAATCTTGCTTACAGATGCTAGGTCTAACAACTTGAAGGTCTGACCATTTTCTATCTTCTTAATAGAAAAAGAGGTGTTGAGCGATTTGTAAAGATTGGTTTCAACCGTTTTGTTGGACTTCATCAGAGTCAAACAGGCTGAAATTCCGGCCAATAGGACCAATAAAATTAGAAATAAAATAAAACTTCTCAGTCGTTTTCTGCTGACATAAGCCCAAGCTCTTTGGATTGGATTCATTTGTCACCTCCATATTTGTAAGACTATTATAAAATCCAAATATGAAATGTTTATGAAATACAAAAAAAGAGCAAAAATTTTTTGCTCTACTTGAATTAGATAAAAAAAGAGCTAGCCTAAGCTAACTCTTATCCTATGCGGAGAGAGGGACTTGAACCCTCACGACCTAAAGCGGTCACAGGATCCTTAGTCCTGCGCGTCTGCCAATTCCGCCATCCCCGCGTCGATTACTTTACTAGTATATCAACTTTTAGGATGCTTGTCAACACTTTTTTTCAATTTTTTTCATTTCATCTACTAAATTACTCTGAAATTTCATTTAGATTTTCATCTACTAACTTAGCTCCAAGTGTATTTTTGAAATGACCTAGGGCAAATTGATGATTTTCAGGCCAGATAGATGCAACAGCCGGTTTAACAATCTCGATGTCATATCCTAGATTATAGGCATCTATAGCTGTATGCAGGACACAGATATCCGTCAAAACTCCGGTTAAAATAACTGTAGAAATTCGACGCTCTCTCAAACGGATATCTAGATCAGTACCCGAAAAAGCTGAGTAATGACGTTTATCCATCCAAAAGACACGACTGTCTGAACCATGCTCTTGATAAAAGGCCCCCAAATCTCCGTATAAATTCCGTCCACTAGTCCCAATCAAATTGTGAGGAGGAAACAGCTTGCTTTCTGGATGGAAACAATCGTTTTCTTCGTGAGCATCTATTGTAAAGAAGATGTAATCTCCTCGTTCAAAAGCTAATCGAGTTACCTTGCTGATGGCATCCGAAATCTCCTGAGCTGGAGCGCCTGCTGTCAATTTTCCACTATCAGCAACAAAATCTTCTGTATAATCAATCGAAATTAAAGCCTTAGTCATTAGTAATCTCTTTTCTTCACTTCTTCAAAAATATCTGAAATCAAGACCTTAAGATAGGTTCCCTTCATTCCAAGTGAGCGACTTTCAATAATCCCTGCAGACTCAAGTTTACGAAGGGCATTGACAATCACAGAACGGGTGATTCCGATACGGTCTGCAATCACAGACGCAGTCAACTGCCCTTCATTTCCATTTAATTCCCCTAAAATCGCTGAAACAGCACGGAGTTCGGAGTAAGAAAGGGTGTTGACTGCCATGGTAACAGCAGTACGGCGGCGAATATTTTTCTCATCTTCTTCACGTTGGAAATTAAGGAGTTGAATCCCAACAACGGTACTGGCAATCTCAACAAGAATCAAGTCCTCGTCTTCGAATTTTTTATCATTGCGCCAAATAATCAAAGAACCAAGTCGAATCCCTGATACATGAATCGGTGCAATTGTTGTCAAACCATCTGGAAAGTCGGCACGACTTTCCACAGGAAAAATACTTAAATCATGATCAACTGTCAGATTGGCTTCTGTATCGTAGATCATGTTCGCACCTTGAATGTAGTCATCTGGGAAAATCTTAGTTTGGAAGAACTGCTCTACACGATCTGTATTGGTTTTGTAACGCATGAAATAACCAAGGAGACGTCCCTTGCTATTGACGATACAGGCGTTACAGTCAATAATATCTGCCAATTGACGGGTAATCGCATTGTAGGGAAGTTCTTCCTGCAACTGCTCGTCTGAGCGCTTCAGGATAGAAGTAATTTTTCTAGTTTTTTCTAATAAATGTGCCATTTTTCACCTCGAATTTAATCGCTATCATTATAACATAAACAGCTTGAATTTTCAATTATTATCTGAAAATTGCTTATTTAATTGCAATTTGAAAAAACAAGAATATTTTTAATTAAATTGCTTCTTTTCTATTGACAAGCTCCCCATTTTTGTGTATTATAATATTACAAGAAGATAATATATCTATTTTATTTATCTTTCTTTTCCATTCGGTCTCCTTATATAAAAAAGCGGTTCATTTTGAACCGCTTTTTCTTATTTATCGCCCTTGTTACGAATAACAAAGCCTGTTTGCTTTTCGCTTGAAGTATTGCGTGGTTTTTTATTATCCTTACGGTAACGTTTTTCCTTATCAAAACGATCATTGCCACGACTTCCTTTTTTGAAATCATCACGACGACCATTGCCACGGCGATCACGGTCTCGACGGTCGTCCCCACGACGGCCTCCACGACCTCCCTTAGCTTTACCACCGAAGCCATTACCTGATGGTTTAAATGGCAGTGGTTTTTCACGTGCAATCTCCACTTCAGGAAGACTATCTGGATCTTGAACAGTCAGACTCAAGATATACATTGCCAATTCTTCTGGAGTAAATTCGGCAGCTACCTTACGAGCATCCTTACCAAATTTCTCAAAGTTGGCACGGATAGTCTCATCTGCAAAATCACGTTCGATTTTCTTGAGAGCTACGTGTTTTTTTGCTTGGAAGGCTTCTTCTGCACTTGCAGGTTTGAGACCTTTCATGCGTTTCTTAGTCAAGTTTTCAATGATTTGGAGGTAGCCCATTTCATTTGGTGATACGAAAGTAATAGACTGACCTGACTTACCAGCACGACCTGTACGACCGATACGGTGAACATAACTTTCAGGATCTTGTGGAATATCGTAGTTATAGACATGGGTCACACCTGAAATATCCAACCCACGTGCTGCAACGTCTGTCGCAACCAAAACATCAAGATTGCCATTTTTAAAGTCACGAAGGACACGAAGACGTTTGTTTTGGTCTAGGTCTCCATGAATTCCTTCTGCACGGAAGCCACGGATTTTAAGACCACGAGTCAATTCATCTACACGACGTTTTGTACGACCAAATACGATAGCAAGTTCTGGTTGTTCCACATCCATGAGACGAGTCATGGTATCAAATTTTTCTTGCTCTTTAACTCGGATATAGTATTGGTCAACCAATTCTGTTGTCAATTCCTTAGCCGCAATCTTCACATGCTCAGGTTCTTTCATAAACTGAACACCAATACGTTTGATGGCATCTGGCATAGTTGCTGAGAAAAGTAAGGTTTGACGGTTTTCAGGGACACGAGAAATGATAGCTTCGATATCTTCAAGGAAGCCCATGTTGAGCATTTCATCCGCTTCGTCAAGGATAAGAGTTTCAATATCTTGTAATTTCAAGGCCTTGCGTTTAATCAAGTCCAAGAGGCGACCTGGAGTTCCCACCACGATATGGGCACCAGATTTAAGAGCCTTAATCTGTTTTTCAATGCTTGATCCGCCATATACTGAGCGTACTTTGACTCCCTTACTACGACCAAATCGGAAGAGTTCTTCTTGACTTTGGACAGCTAATTCACGAGTTGGAGCGATAACCAAAGCTTGGATGGTCGCTTCTTCTGTACGGATTTTTTCAAGGGTTGGCAAGCCAAAGGCTGCAGTTTTTCCTGTACCAGTCTGAGCTTGACCGATAACGTCCTTGCCTTCAAGGGCCAAGGGAATAGTTTGTTCTTGGATAGGACTGGCTTCTACAAAACCAGCTTTTTCAATCTCTGCTAGCAAATCAGCAGACAAGTTTAATTCATTAAATTTCACGTTATTCTTCTTTCTAAAGGTGGTGCGAAGCCACCCTATAGGACTTAGTTTATACTTTTCTTTTTATGACGTATTTTCATATACTGGATATAAAATCGTGTTGCTTCTTTTCCACAAAAGAAAAGTACTGTTTTCTTTGCAACCTATCTAGTATAACACAAGAGAGAAGCAAAAGATAGCCCAATCCATCGATAAAGTCATGTAAACGATTTTTCTGAGAAAATAAAGTTAAACTTTCCACTATTTCATAAACTTTTTTAAAGCGTAGCAGAATTGTGCAAAAGTTTTTTTCTTGTGCTAGAATGAAATTCGAATAGGAGGAACTCTAAATGTTAACTTATGATTTAATCGTTATCGGATTTGGTAAAGCTGGTAAAACACTAGCTGGTAAATTGGCTTCAGCTGGCAAAAAAGTTGCCCTCATTGAACGTAGCAAAGCTATGTACGGTGGAACTTGTATCAACATCGGTTGTATCCCAACTAAAACTTTGCTGGTTGCTGCTGAGAAAGACTTGTCTTTTGAAGAAGTGATTGCTACCAAAAACACTATCACTAGTCGCCTCAACGGTAAAAACTATGCTACTGTTGCTGGTACAGGCGTCGATATTTTTGATGCGGAAGCTCACTTCCTTTCAAATAAAGTCATCGAAATCCAAGCTGGTGATGAAAAGAAAGAACTAACTGCTGAAACAATCGTCATCAACACTGGTGCTGTTTCAAACGTCTTGCCAATCCCTGGACTTGCTACAAGCAAAAACGTCTTTGACTCAACAGGTATCCAAAACTTGGACAAATTGCCTGAAAAACTTGGTGTCCTTGGTGGTGGAAATATCGGTCTTGAATTTGCTGGCCTTTACAACAAACTTGGAAGCAAGGTTACAGTCCTAGATGCCTTGGATACTTTCCTACCTCGTGCAGAACCTTCCATCGCAGCTCTTGCTAAACAATACATGGAAGAAGACGGTATTGAATTGCTTCAAAACATCCGTACTACTGAAATCAAAAACGACGGTGACCAAGTGCTTGTCGTGACTGAAAACGAAACTTACCGTTTCGATGCCCTTCTCTATGCAACTGGACGCAAACCAAATGTAGAACCACTTCAACTTGAAAACACAGATATTGAACTAACTGAACGTGGCGCTATTAAAGTAGACAAACATTGTCAAACAAACGTTCCTGGTGTCTTTGCAGTTGGAGATGTCAACGGCGGCCTTCAATTTACTTACATTTCACTTGATGACTTCCGTGTTGTTTACAGCTACCTTGCTGGAGATGGCAGCTACACACTTGAAGACCGTCTCAATGTACCAAATACTATGTTCATCACACCTGCGCTTTCACAAGTAGGTTTGACTGAAAGCCAAGCAGCTGATTTGAAACTTCCATACGCTGTTAAGGAAATCCCTGTTGCAGCAATGCCTCGTGGTCACGTAAACGGAGACCTTCGTGGAGCTTTCAAAGCTGTTGTTAATACTGAAACAAAAGAAATTCTTGGAGCAAGCATCTTCTCAGAAGGTTCTCAAGAAATCATCAACATCATCACTGTTGCTATGGACAACAAGATTCCTTACACTTACTTCACAAAACAAATCTTCACTCACCCAACCTTGGCTGAGAACTTGAATGACTTGTTTGCGATTTAAGTTGAGATTTAATCGTGTCGAACAGCCCTCTGAGGGCTGTTTTCATTTCTGCGAAATCTCATACTCTTCGAAAATCAAATTCAAACCACGTCAGCTTCACCTTGCCGTACTCAAGTACAGCCTGCGGCTAGCTTCCTAGTTTGCTCTTTGATTTTCATTGAGTATCAAATCTGTCTTTTCCCTCTTTTATGATATAATAGAAACATGAAATTAAAAACTACTTTTGGCCTCCTAGCTGGGCGCTCTTCCCACTTCATTTTAAGCCGTCTTGGCCGTGGAAGTACGCTTCCAGGAAAACTTGCCCTTCAATTTGATAAAGATATTTTACAAAACCTAGCTAAGAACTACGAGATTGTCGTAGTGACTGGAACCAACGGAAAAACCTTGACAACTGCTCTCACTGTCGGCATTTTAAAAGAGGTTTATGGTCAAGTTCTGACCAACCCAAGCGGTGCCAACATGATTACAGGAATTGCGACAACCTTCTTAACAGCCAAATCTTCTAAAACTGGGAAAAATATTGCCGTCCTAGAAATCGACGAAGCCAGTCTATCTCGTATCTGTGACTATATCCAGCCAAGCCTTTTTGTCATCACGAATATCTTCCGTGACCAGATGGACCGCTATGGTGAAATTTACACAACTTACAAGATGATTTTGGATGCTATTCGTAAGGTGCCTACTGCCACCGTTCTTCTTAATGGAGACAGTCCACTTTTCTACAAACCAGCTATTCCAAATCCTGTAGAGTATTTTGGTTTTGACTTAGAGAAAGGCCCAGCCCAGCTGGCTCACTACAATACAGAAGGTATTCTCTGCCCTGACTGCCAAGGCATCCTCAAATATGAGCACAATACCTATGCCAACTTGGGAGCCTATATCTGTGAAAATTGTGGCTGCAAACGTCCTGACTTGGACTACCGTCTGACAGACTTGGTTGAGTTAACCAACAATCGCTCTCGCTTTGTCATTGACGGACAAGAATACGGTATCCAAATCGGTGGTCTCTACAATATCTACAACGCCCTAGCTGCGGTTGCCATCGCCCGTTTTCTCGGTGCAGATTCACAACTCATCAAGCAAGGATTTGATAAGAGCCGTGCAGTCTTTGGACGCCAAGAAACCTTCCATATCGGTGACAAGGAATGTACCCTTGTCTTAATTAAAAATCCAGTCGGTGCAACCCAAGCTATCGAGATGATTAAATTAGCTCCTTATCCATTTAGTCTATCTGTTCTCCTAAATGCCAACTATGCAGACGGCATTGACACCAGCTGGATCTGGGATGCTGATTTTGAACAAATCACTGAGATGGACATCCCCGAAATCAACGCTGGCGGTGTTCGCCATTCTGAAATCGCACGTCGTCTACGAGTAACTGGCTATCCAGCTGATAAAATTACTGAAACAAGTAGTCTGGAGCAAGTTCTTAAGACCATTGAGAACCAAGACTGCAAGCATGCTTATATTCTAGCTACCTATACTGCTATGCTTGAATTCCGCGAACTGCTGGCTAGTCGTCAGATTGTTAGAAAGGAGATGAACTAATGGTTTATACTTCACTTTCCTCAAAAGCTGGCAATTACCCCTATCAGCTCAACATTGCCCACCTCTACGGAAATCTCATGAATACCTATGGGGACAATGGAAACATCCTCATGCTCAAGTATGTGGCTGAAAAACTGGGAGCCCATGTGACGGTTGACATCGTTTCTCTCCATGATAACTTTGATGAAAATCACTACGACATTGCCTTTTTCGGTGGTGGTCAAGACTTTGAACAGAGTATCATTGCAGACGACCTACCTGCTAAAAAAGAGAGCATTGATAACTACATCCAAAACGACGGTGTGGTTCTGGCTATCTGTGGTGGTTTCCAATTATTGGGGCAATATTATGTTGAAGCTTCAGGGAGACGTATCGAAGGACTAGGGGTCATGGGCCACTACACGCTCAACCAGACCAATAACCGTTTTATCGGGGACATCAAGATTCACAATGAAGATTTCAATGAAACCTACTATGGATTTGAGAATCATCAGGGCCGTACCTTCCTCTCTGATGACCAAAAACCACTGGGACAGGTTGTCTATGGAAATGGAAATAACGAAGAAAAAATCGGTGAAGGCGTTCATTATAAAAATGTCTTTGGTTCTTACTTCCACGGGCCTATCCTCTCTCGTAATGCCAATCTAGCTTATCGCCTAGTCACTACT